>JBGTEU010000604.1:0-9537 GCA_041747595.1 Bythopirellula sp. | reverse complement strand
CTCAGAAGCCGTTCCACGTGAAACGATCATTTCTGTCAGCCCGTTTCACGTGGAACACCCAGATTGCCAAGTCAGCCTGTGAGGGAGACTCAGTGCTATCGTTTCACGTGAAACAAACAGCGAGATTAGTTTGACATTCCGAGGGGCCAGCTCCAATCGTTTATGGCGCGACCAGAGGAATCTGGGTTCGCCCATCAAACGGACCAGACAACGTGCACGGGGACAACCCAGATCCCTCGGTCGGCGAGCCTCCCTCGGGATGACTATGCTATTCCAACGGATTGAACAGCAACCCGCTCAGCAGCTTTGGATAGAAATAGGTGCTCTTGGCCGGCATCCGCTCGTTGGCGTTTGAGATCGCGCGGATGTGTTCCACGGTCGCCGGCATCACCATGGCGGCGAGCTCAAACCGGCCGCCGCTTCCTTGCTGGCCGGTGTGATCCCGGCCGGCCGTATCGCCCTGCTGCAGGCCATCGACGACTTCTTCGATTGCGCGGACGTAGTTGGGGGCCGGTAGATTCGGCCGATCGAGCAGAGTCTCCATCACCAGGCGGTGCAAAATGCTCACCCCCAAGCCTTGCCATTCGGGGCAATGATCGTCGGCAACCGCCGCCATTTTTTTCTTCCCGGCCGCGTTGAGTCGAGCGATGGTCCACGTTTGGTCCTCGGCGGTGAAGAACGCCAAGGTGCCCTGCTCGCCCTCCATTTCAATTTCTTCCCATAGTTCGGGGGCGTGCTCGGCACCCTTGCCCGCCGCTTCAAAATCAAAACAACTCCCGAGCTTTTCCTTGAGCTCGCCCGCCGTCATCGGCGCAAGGCCACGGAACAACCGGTGGGTGGGCAAGACGATCATGCCAGGGTCACTCATCGATACGCACATCATCATCACAAAGTTCGCGGGATGCTCGGCGTCGAGTTGCTCGCCACGCTCGGCCATTTGTGCCGCGAGCTCATCGCGATAGTTGCAGGCCGTCTCGTAACGGTGGTGCCCATCGGCGATGTAGATGGGCAGGCCACCCATCGCGCCACTCACTTGAGTGCTGACATGGATGTCGACCACCGGCCAGATGCGATGCAGCACGCCTAAATGGTCGGTCGCTTCGAGGGGAGCAACACCACGGATGGCCGTTTCGAGAATTTCTTGAGCGGTGTTCGAGTCGTCGGGATAGAGCCCAAAGATCTGGCTGCAGTTAGCCTTCAAGGCCTTCCAAAGTTTCAACCGGTCGGCCTTCGCCCCACCGTGAGTTTCTTCATGGGGGTAGATGTTCCCTTCGCCGAAACGCTCGAGCCGCACTCGGCACATGAAACCCCGACGCGTGAACTCCTGGCCCCGTTCGGTGAATACCTGGTGGTAGACATAAATCGCCGACTCTCCCTCGGTGAAGAGCACTCCATCGCGGAGCCAGTTCCGCATCGTCTTCGCGGCGCGGGTGTAGCGATTGTCGGCGTCGTCGTCAGCCTCTTGATCCTGTCCAAGGATGATCCGCACGCAGTTGGCGGGGTGTAAGTCGTAGAGCTGCTGTTGAAGCTGCGAGTCGATCACGTCGTAGGGCGGAGCGATCACGTTGCCGAGCGAACCGACTTGGGCGAGGTCGTAGCGAAGACCGCGGAAGGCACTGATGTGGGGCATGGCGGGTGGGAGGGGGGTTCAAGGGTAGGAGTCGAGGCCAGGAACTAATTGAGTCAGTTTACGCGAATAATCCGCCACACGAAATCCCTTCGCCAGACAACCCCTGATGCTATAATGCAAGAGAGCGACAGACGTTCCTTGCGGATTTCCTATGCATCCCAACTAGCACATCCGCGCGGCCCTAATGTATGCAGCGGAGCATGGCTGGTCATTTCGGAAATCTGGTGGCCACGCTTATGGTAGAATTCGTTGTGGTCACGACCACCGAGCCTGCCAGAAATCGGTGTGGTCAACGCCACGCAATCCCGAGGACCACGCCAAAGACATCCGCGACTTTGTAGACTCTTGCCCAGGAGAGGCGCCCGATGAATCCTGAATTCTATGTAGTTCTTAAAGCGGATGAACTCACCAATGAGTTGGAAGATGCCGTGTACGAGGCAGGCTTCGACGATTGCAGTCTAGTAATGCGTCCCGGGGGAGCGGCGATTTGGGTCCGCCACCGACCGGGAGACATGAGGGACGTTATGCGCGCCGCGGTCAATCAGGCAGAGAAAGGCGGCCTCAGCGTGCTGCATGTGGAAGTTGAAAGCGGCGCACTTGTATGATCGCAACAACCGCCGGCTGGTGGGCCGGCGGTTCGTTGGGTTCATCGCTAAGCCGCGAGCGGCTTAATAGCGGTAGTACTCGGGCTTGTAGGGGCCTTCGACGGGGATGCCCAAATAGTCGGCTTGCTTCTGGGTGAGCTTGGTGAGCTTCACGCCCAGCTTGTCGAGGTGGAGCCGAGCCACTTCCTCGTCGAGCTTCTTCGGCAGCACGTGGACGCCGAGGGGGTAGTTGTCGGTCTCTTGCCAGAGGGCCAACTGAGCGAGCACCTGATTGGTGAACGAGTTGCTCATCACGAATGAAGGATGGCCCGTCGCGCAACCGAGATTCACCAGTCGGCCTTCGGCCAGAATGATGATCGACTTGCCACTCTTGGTGAACGTGTACTTGTCGACGGCACCCACCTCGGCGGGCTTGATGCGGTCCTTGGTCGCCCGGCCAGCCTTCACTTCGCCGTTGAGCCAGGCCATGTCGATCTCGAGATCGAAGTGGCCAATGTTGCAGACGATCGCGTCATTCTTCATCTTCAACATATGCTCGCCGGTGAGGATGTCACGGCAGCCGGTCGTGGTGACGAAGATGTCGCCCTCGGCAACCGCGTCTTCCATCGTGGTGATCTCGTAACCTTCCATCGCGGCTTGCAAGGCAAGAATCGGATCGATCTCGGTGAGGATCACCCGGGCACCAAGCCCACGCATCGACTGAGCCGAACCCTTGCCGACGTCGCCGTAGCCGGCGATCACAACCACCTTGCCGGCGACCATGATGTCGGTGGCCCGCTTGATGCCGTCGGCGAGCGATTCACGGCAACCGTAAAGATTGTCGAACTTGCTCTTCGTGACGGAGTCGTTCACGTTGATCGCGGGAACCTTAAGCTCGCCACGTTCGTGCATCTGGTAGAGGCGATGAACGCCCGTGGTGGTCTCTTCGGACAGGCCACGAATGTCCTCAAGGAATTCGGGGTAGCGGTTGTGAACCATCGCGGTCAAGTCGCCGCCGTCGTCGAGGATCATGTTGAGCGGCTTGCCCGAGGGGAAGAACAAGGTCTGCTCGATGCACCAATCGAATTCTTCTTCGCTCATTCCCTTCCAGGCGTAAACGGGAATACCAGCCGCGGCAATGGCACACGCGGCGTGATCTTGGGTCGAGAAAATGTTGCAGCTACTCCAAGTCACTTCGGCGCCGAGCTCCATGAGCGTCTCGATCAACACGGCCGTTTGGATGGTCATATGGAGACAGCCCGCGATGCGAGCGCCGGCCAGCGGCTTCGACGCGCCGTACTTCTCACGCAGCGACATCAAGCCGGGCATTTCGTTCTCGGCTAGTTCAATCTCTTTGCGGCCCCAAGAAGCGAGGCGATCAAATTCAGCGGGTGAGCATTTGACGACTTTGTAGGGAAGTCTGGTTTCAACTTGGGCCACGTTCGGAATTCTCCTGGGTAAAACTGATTGCTTGATCGAGCCAGCGGTCGATTCCTTGCCGACGCACTAACCGCACGATTGTAGGACTTTTAACGGTTGTAACGAGTTTATCCAGCGAAGGGGTTTGCTGGCAAGGTTACGGCGGCGATTCGCCGCCAATTTCGGCAAATCCGCGGCGTGCTTCGGTGACAAAGGCCCTCACCTTGCCTGAGTCTTTGCGGCCTGGGGATGCCTCCACGCCGCTAGCGACATCGACGCCCAAAGGGCGAACGACCTGAATCGCCTCGGCGACGTTCTCGGCGGTGAGTCCCCCCGCAAGGATAAGTCGCACGGGAGTCGAGCGATCGAAATTCAGGAGTTCCACTCGGCCAGCCAAACTCGACCAATCAAGCCGTCGCCCCGTGCCACCGTATTCCCCCGGAGCGACGGCATCGACCATCAGCGCGTCGGGCGATCGTCCAAACTTTTCGCAAAGGACCATGTCAGCTTTAATCTGGATAAATCCCGATGCCCCCACTCGATAAACACGAATGATGGGAAATTTTTTTCCCACGTCTAATAAATAGGAAGGGGGCTGATCGCCATGCAGTTGCACGGCATCAAGTCCAATTTCATTGGCAATCACGTTCAATTCTTCGGCCGTGTGATTCACGAAAACACCGACCTTGGTGCAGCGATCGGCGATAGCACTCGCAATCTTTTTTGCATCGAGCAAACCCACGCATCGCTTGCTACCGGAATAGAAATTGAGGCCAATCGCATCGGCGCCAGCATCAGCAGCCAGTAGCGCATCTTCCGGATTCGTGATGCCACAAATTTTGATGCGGAACATATGCGTCTCGTGTTGGTCGTGCGGCTAAGCCAGACATTGCCGGTTATGCATTGTCTCCGTCAAAGATTGAGGGTCAAGCTGAATCGAATTCCCCTCGCGAGGGTACAGGGCACTCGTCGACCTTGCCGATGGTGGAGAATAAGCGTCCCAGGCAGTTGCCCTTTGTAGAAGTTCCATCGTCCCTCAGGTAGTTCGCCGAGGCGAATCAGGAATCCGCACCATGGAAGATTCTTCCCGCATCGACACCCTCGAGAGACCGTTTGTCGCGGCTCCCGACGCCGACCGATATTTCCCGGCCGTGGTCATTGAAGAATCGCGACGCCGTTTGACGCGGTGCATTGAACGGGGCGAAGGCCCCGCGCTGCTCATCGGCGGCACGGGGACCGGCAAGACGCTGCTCTTGGAAGTCCTCGCCCGCCAATACCGTGATAAGATGACAACCGTGTTGCTGGCCGGCGCGCAGCTTTGCACGCGGCGGGCATTGCAACAGTCGATCCTGTTCCAGTTGGGCCTCCCCTATCGTCAGATGGAAGAAGGCGATCTGCGATTGTCGTTGCTCGAGTTTTTGCGGCCGCTCGAAGGCCAGCCCCGCAAGTTGCTGCTGTTGGTGGACGAAGCCGATTCGTTGCCGACCCGCTTGCTCGAAGAATTGCGGGCGCTGACCAATATATCGTACAAGGGCGAATTGCTCGTGGGTCTCGTGCTCGTCGGGAGCGCGGCACTGGAAGAGCGATTTGCCGAGCCCGAGCTTGAGGTCTTTGCCCAGCGGCTTGCCCACCGCTGTTACCTCGCTCCGCTCGGCCGCGAAGAAACTTTTCAATATCTGCGTGCCCAGGTTGCCGCGGTCGGCATCGATCCCGCTAAGTTGTACGCTCAGGACGGCCTCGAAGCGATTTTTGTGGCGACCGATGGCGTGCCTCGCTTGATCAATCAAATCGGCGATCAATTGGTGTGGCTGGTGGGCGAGACGGGTTACGCCCCCATCGACGCGGCGATCGTCCAGCAGGCCTGGTCCGACTTGCAACAGATTCCCGCACCTTGGAATCTTGCCGCCACGGAAGAGCTCAACAACCCGGTCGAGTTCGGCGAGTTATCGACGGGTTCGTTCGAAGTTGCCGCCCCGCTCGCGGTGGAAACCGAAGATGAAATGCCGGCGTCGATTCCCATTAATGGTCGACGGTTGGAGACCCTTAGCGAGGGTGTGGAATACTTCGATTCACTGACCGCAACCGACGAGTTGATCGATCAGTTTCAGGATCTCAACGTTACAGCCAAAGCGTACGCGGTGCCGGCGGCGAAGAATCCGTTCGATGAAGACTTCGCGTCCGAGGAAGTGGTGTTCGACCAATATATGAAGTTCGAAGACCAAATGCTCGCCTTCGCACCACGGGTGATCAACCGTCTCGACACGGCCTTCGCACAAGAGCTGAAAATGTGCGAAATCGCGGTTGCCCCCGCTCAGGAAGAAACCACGCGTCATGAGCCGGCCAATCGGCTCGAGCAAATGGCGATCCCCGTGGAATCGATGACCGTCAAAAAAATCGAACCGGCCGAGTCACCCACCGTCGGCTACGGCGACTTGTTGATCGTCGAAGACGAGCACCCGCGCGGTCCCGCGGTTGTTTCAAGCCGCAACTTCCGGCAATTGTTCAGCAACTTGGAAATGGGGAGCAAGCCGCATCGGGTTGGTTAAAATCAGAGATTTTCTGCAACCCGAAGTTCGCACCCATGGTCGATTCTGCTACGGTACTTGTCGGCTTGGCCACATACAACGAGCTGGATAACCTGCCCGGCTTGGTGGCGTTGATTCACACGGTGCTGCCCCACGCCACGGTGCTGGTCGTCGATGATAATTCGCCCGACGGCACGGGGGAGTGGTGCCGTGATTTCGCGGCGCGGGAACCGTGGTTCACCTGCATCGGTCGCCCCGGCAAACTTGGACTCGGCTCGGCGCTCGCCCTGCTGATGCAAACCGCGGTGGAACGCGGGGCCTCTCATTTGATGACGCTCGACGCCGATTGGAGCCACCCGCCCGATCAAATGCCGGCGCTCTTGCGAGCCGCCCAATCGGCTGACGTGGTGATCGGCTCGCGTTACGTGGCGGGGGGCAAAGTTGTCGGCTGGCCCCTCCAACGGCGCATGATGAGTCGCGTGATGAATTCGCTCTCGCGGCGGATTCTCGATCTCCCCATCGGCGATTTCAGCGGCAATTATCGGGTCTACAACACGCGAATGCTTGCCGAACTCCCCTGGCAGGAAATCAATTCCACCGGCTATGCCTTCATCGAGGAAGTGCTCTGGCATTTGAAACTCGCCGGGGCGAAGTTCGTCGAGGTCCCCATCACGTTTACCAACCGCACTCTCGGCAAATCAAAAATTTCGTGGCGAGAAAGCGTCGGCGCCGTGCGAATGCTCGTTCGCATGTTGGCCAAACGATTTCACAGGTCGTAAAAGTCGTATCGAATATAACGAATCTTCATCCCGTCGGAACGCGCTCAAGTTTCTCACCCCGCTTACCGACGCGTGGGTTTCTCATCCTATGCTTGACCAGCAGGCCATTGGGTTGCCTGCGGCTTTTCAGAATTCTTTTCAGGCAGCGGGGATGTCTTATGGCCAAGCAGCGTATCGGTGTGCTCACAAGTGGGGGCGATTGCCCTGGCCTCAATGCGGTGATCCGTGGCGTCGTGAAAGCTTCCACTCAACTCGGCTTCGAATGCGTTGGTTTTCTCAAAGGATACGAAGGCCTGTACGACCCGGTCAACTATAAAACCCTCACGCACAAAAATACCTCGGGAATCTTGAGCCAAGGGGGCACGATCCTCGGTTCGACCAATAAAGGCCGTTTCGCCGCGACCGTGGGCGTTTCCGACCGTGTGGAAATTGACCCCGAATTGTTGGCGGGCGTCAAAACCACCGTCGAGCAACTCAACATCAAGGGCTTGGTATGCATTGGGGGCGACGGTTCGCTCGCCGTCGCCCAACAATTTCACGAATATGGAATTCCCGTCGTCGGCGTGCCAAAAACAATCGACAACGATCTCTCGGCGACGGCGTTCACATTCGGTTTTGACAGTGCCGTCGAATGTGCCACGAATGCGCTCGACCGCTTGCACACAACTGCCGCCAGCCACGAACGCGTCATGGTCATCGAATTAATGGGCCGGCACGCGGGTTGGATTGCCTTGCATGCGGGAATCGCCGGTGGTGGCGACGTGATTCTGCTTCCCGAGATTCCCTGGACCTATGAAAATGTCTGTCACAAAATTCTCGACCGCGAAAGTCACGGCAAGCGGTTTTCGCTGATTGTGGTCGCCGAGGGGGCCGAACTTCCCGACGGCGGCCTGGTCGGCAAACAACAAAACGGTGCTCAAGCCCGGCTGGGGGGCATCGGCCAAATCGTCACCACCGAAATCGAAAGCCGGCTTCATCGTGAAGTGCGACTCTCGGTACTCGGCCATTTGCAGCGCGGCGGGGCACCGACCACGTTCGACCGCGTTCTCGCCACTCAGTATGGGGCCCACGCCGTGCGATTGATCGTGCAAGGCAAGCTCGGCGAGATGGTGTGTTACCAACCGCCGGAAATCTTGAGCGTGCCGATCATCGAAGCCGTCAACAAACTGCGCACCGTCGACCACAACGGCTCGGCCGTGCAAGCCGCGCGGGCGCTGGGGATCAGCTTCGGCGATTGCCCCGCCGACGAAAGCCCGTTTTCTTGGAAGGAAGAACTTATCGACGATGATATCTACGACAGCGACGACGTGGAACTCGACGCCGAGTTCACGCTCGACATGGCCGAAGCGGCAACCGATGAAGCGCTGATGTAACGTCGCTCATTGCCGATTGAGCAAATCGCCCTCTATTCGCCACTGTCCTTGAGCGGATACGACCAGCCGAGTCCCGTCTTTGTGATGACGCGTTGCTCGAAGTCCCCCAGCAATCCGCCGAGGATCGCCCAGCCATCGGGGCGACGCAGCTCGAGATCTCCCTGGGGATTCACGCGCACGATGCTGCTCTCATGAACGCCGGCGGCTTCGAGTTCGTCCCTGTTAAGCTCGTCCGGCAGCATGATCGAGAAGAGTTGCTCGCCGGTCATTTCGATGAATTGCACGTGATCACCGTGAGAAAAAGTTCCTTGCAGTCGATTCGCTATGGCCAGCATACCTGATCGCGGCTGGGAATTGAAGAGAGAGGGGAAGTCGCAAGCGGTATTATCGCGCACTCGCGATCTGCACGGTAATGCCATCCGGGTCGGGAAAATACACCCGGCCGCTGGTCTCGCGGGGATTGATCCCCGCGGCACGCAGCTTGGCAACGGCATCCGCGACGTCGTAATTTTCGATGCCGTAACAGTAGTGGTCCAGGCCCGGCTTTTCAGCGCGAAAGAGCGTCAAAAAGAATTCGCGCTCCGCGCCCATGAACAGGGCGTCGTCATTACCCCGCACGACGCTCATCCCCAAATGCTTCTGATAAAAATCGCTCGACCGGGGGATGTCGACCACGTCGAGAGCGATGTGGTGGAGGCCGGTGGCTTTGAAAGTGGGTTCCGCGCTGACCGACGATTCGCCGGTTGGCTCTTGCCCTTGGGCAGTATTATCCAACGTAGCCAGGGCCGCGCCGAGGCCCATCAATCGGGCGACCAGTTGTCGGCGGGAGAGTCTACCGGCTTCAAAGTCAGTGACGAGTTTGTCTGCGAGATTTAAGTTCATGGCAACGCTCCTTGATTCGACGGACGCTGGATCGAGGCACGACATTATACACCCAGTGGCGTCTTTCCCGCCTACCCCGCTCTCTTTGCATCACTTAAACTACCAGGGATTCTTTTCGTGTGTCTTGTCTTAAAGGATGCTTGCCATGCACCGTCTGCACGCCCTGTTCTGGATGGTCGTCTGCTTGTATTGCACTGAGTTAATGGCCGCGGAGCCGGAGACACTGAAAATCGGCGCGAGTGCGCCGGCCTTCTCACTGCCCGGTATCGACGACAAGACCTACACGCTCGCCGATTTTGCGGACAAGGATATTTTGGCGATTGTATTCACATGCAACCATTGCCC
>JBGTEU010000603.1:0-2009 GCA_041747595.1 Bythopirellula sp. | reverse complement strand
ATGCGCATAGGGAGAGTCTGCGAAACGGTCTACGCCCTTCTGCGAACCACGCGCGAGCCCCCCATGTCTCGCTTTCTGGCGTGGCAACTGGCGAGCTCACACTGGTTCGACATTTCCGCCGCGCGGCAAGATTTCGGCTATGCACCGCAAATTTCCACGGCTGAGGGGATGGAGAGACTTGGCCGTTGGTTGTGCGAGTCGGCAAATTTGTCATCCCGAAGGAGCCTTGGCGACTGAGGGATCTGGGTTAATCCCGTACACGCCAACTGGTCCGTGCGAGGAGTTAACCCAGATTCCGCGGGTCGCGCTAACAACACCCGAATATTGGCCCCTGGGAATGACAACTTCGGGCTCACCTAGCCGATTTTCGCGGCGGGAATTACAATCAGCGGCTTCGTTTTACCGTGCTTTTGCCAGTTACTTACAGAGGACGCCGTGCTTCGAACCCATACCTGTGGTCAGCTTACCGAACAACAAGCGGGTGAAACCGTCACACTCTGCGGCTGGGTCGACAGCTACCGCGATCACGGCGGCGGACTTTTCGTCGACTTGCGCGACCGCTACGGCCTGACTCAGATTGTGTTCAATCCCCCCGACAGCTCCACCGAGGTGATCGAGCAAAGTAAATCGCTCCGCGCGGAGTACGTGATTAAGGTAACCGGTGTTGTTGCCCCTCGGCCGGAGGGGATGGCCAACTCTAAAATGGCGACGGGCAAAATTGAGTTGCGGGCCGTCGAGTTGCAGCTCCTCAACAAATGCCTCACGCCGCCGGTGTCGCCGAGTGCCATGGAAATACCGGGCGAAGATTTGCGGCTCAAGCATCGCTATCTCGATCTGCGCCGTCCGTCGATGCAAAAGATCATGCTGCTCCGCGCCGCGCTGATCAAGGAAATGCGCGACTATTTCGCCGAACACGAGTTCATCGACGTCGAAACGCCCGTCCTTGGTCGTAGCACTCCCGAAGGGGCCCGCGACTATTTGGTCCCCAGTCGCGTGCATCGGGGAAAGTTCTACGCCCTACCGCAGTCGCCCCAGTTGTACAAACAGATTCTCATGATCGCCGGCTACGACCGCTACGTGCAGGTGGCCCGTTGTTTCCGCGATGAAGACTTGCGCGCGGATCGGCAACCCGAGTTCACGCAGCTCGACGTCGAGATGTCGTTCGTTGATGCCGAGGACGTGATCGGCATGATCGACGGACTTGTAAAGCGGCTCGCCAAATCGCATTTGGGAATTGACCTGCCCACCCCCCTGCCCCGCATGACTTACGACGAAGCGATGGAGCGCTACGGCCACGACGCCCCCGATCTGCGGTTCGGCATGGAGATCGTCGATTGCACCGACCTGGCGGCCCAGGCCGAGTTCCGTGTCTTCCAGAGCGTGGCGAGTTCCGGCGGGCGCGTGCGGGCGCTCAACGTGAAAAAGGGGACCGAGCAGTATTCCCGTCGTGGGATCGATGGCCTCACCGAGTACGCCGCCGAGTTCGGCGCGAAGGGTCTCGCCTGGTTCCGCGTGGAAGAAGATGGCACGCTCAATTCGACGATCGCGAAGAATTTCACCCCCGAACTGTTGCAGCAGTTTGCGATACGTTTGAACGCCGAGCCGGGAGATCTTCTGTTGTTCGTGGCCGACACGTTCGCGGTGACTTGCAAGGCGCTCTACGCATTGCGGTCGAAGATTGGCCGCGAGACGAAGCTGTACGATCCGTCGACGATGAACTTCTCGTGGATCGTTGAGTTTCCGATGTTTGAATATGACGCTGAAGAGAAGAGATGGTCCGCGATGCACCATCCGTTTACCGCGCCCCGCGATCAGGACCTTGCGATGCTCGAGAGCGATCCCGGCAAATGCCGCGCGAAGGCGTACGATTTGGTTTGTAACGGTTACGACGCCGGTGGCGGCACGATTCGTATTCACGACGACAAGATTCAGAGCAAAGTCTTTTCGCTATTGGGGATCGACACGGAAACGGCCAAAGATCGCTTTGGCTTTTTGTTGGATGCTCTGCA
>JBGTEU010000602.1:0-13489 GCA_041747595.1 Bythopirellula sp. | reverse complement strand
GCGGTGCGTACTCGACGATCCAACCTTTGCGCGAGGCTAACGCCTCCCGCTCGCCCAACGGGCGAGCGGGGGACGTAAGTCCCCTGCAAAATTGCCTCAAGAACTCACGCCACGGCGAATCTCCGGCCCGCCCCTCTTCCGGCTAAAAGCTCATAGCTGACGGCTAACAGCTTTCCCCCAATTTTCTTGTAGAAATTGTGCCACGCATTGTGGTAGAAGAGGGGAATAGATTTTCATCGTAAGTCTAAGTTCGATCTTGTAGTTCTTGGGGACCACGAATGACACGAATCTGCACGAATAATACTCAGTAGACGGTTTTCTTTTAACTCTATATTCCAAAAAGGAGCCTTGTCGTCACAGACTAGGAGATCGAAATTCGTGGGATTCGTTTGATTCGTGGTCCAAAAAAAGATGCCCTATCCACTTATGGAGTTTATTCCTGTGTTTTGCACCGTTCCAAAACAAAAAAATCAGAGATCAGAAATCAGCAAATCGAAAACGATGCTGCCAAGTTGACCGTCTTGACCGTCTTGACCAAGTTGACCGTGTTGAACCGCGAGACGGCTCAATGTGCGGATCAGGGACTATAAACCTTGATCCGTTCCACCGAGCCGGTTTGGCCGAAGGAGACGCTGTAGCCGGCGATCGCCAGCAGCGAGGTTTTGTTTTCAGGGAGCAGACGATGGCAAAAACGCGGCACGCGGAGCTCGGCGACTTGTTCCCACTCGCCGTAAGCATGGTTGAGTCGATACAGGGCGCCGTCGGCGCCGGAAACGTAGAGCCCCGAATCGAGTCCCCATGCTGCGACTCCGAAACCTTGCAAGCCGTCGGCTCGCTGGGGGATTTCGGGACCGACCGACCAATAACCGCGCTGAGGATCGAAGCAGAACACGGTGCGATGAACGACGTCGTTGTCGTCTTTGCCGCCGATCGCCCAAATGCAATTCTGCCACGTGGTGACGGCAAGATCGCGGCGGCGGAACGAGGGAATCGGCAACGACTCCCACGCGGCTTTTTTTCCCGCGTTGGTGTCGAAGACGAGCGCCGTGTCGTGCCAATCCTCGATGGTGTTGCCGTTCTGCTGACAACCGCCAACGACGTAAATTTTTCCCTCCGCGGCAATCGCATCGTGGGAAGAACGGGGCGAGGGGAGCGCCGGCAGCGAAGTCCACGCGTTGGCGTTTGGATCGAAGCGAACAAAATCATCGACCGAGCTCAAGGGACCATCGGCGTTTTGCGGGTCCGCCAGGCCCGCTCCGCCAATGCGATAAACATAGCGGCCACTGCTCACAAGCGCGAGGTTTTGCAGCGGCTTGTCGAGCGGCAAGGTTTCCCAGGGGCTGTACTCGTTAAGGTTGCAGCGGACGAAGTTGCGAGAAAGGTTTTTGCCGCTCTGTTTTTGCTGCGGCCCTTGATGCCCGCCATAGACATACAGCCAGTCGTCGTGCGCGGCGGCACCAAAGCTGTCGATGGCTTGGGGCAGCGCGGGAACGTCCATTTCACCAGGCGAAGCGGCGGCGCAATCCATGGTGTTGGAACCGACGCAAAGCAGGGTTCCGCACAAGAAACCAAAAAGCAGGGGCCACTTCATTGCTGAGACCTCATCCCTGAAACGCGCAAGCTGGGGGCAAAAGTATGACGAGCGCTCGAAGCTCACAAGACATTCCGCGACGCAACGCCACTACCAAAAACGTAGTTCGTGATCGTCGAGAAGACCGCCAAGCGCGCAAACGTTACGGCAATTTGTTTGCGCAGAATCGTGCTAATCGGAACAATCGGGAGAAGATTCGATTGCCGGAGCTACTTGATTTCTATCCGCTCGATTTCTTTCAAATGGCCGTCGTTCATCGAAGCCCCCGCGATGGCGAGCAAGGATTCTTCGCCGTGGGGAAGAATGCGATGGAAGAACCGCGGCGTGGAAAGTTTGCCGGCTTGTTGCCATTTGCCGTCTGCGTCGGCAAGGCGATAGAGCAGGCCGTTGGTGCCCGAGGCATACAGCCCGGAATTGAGACCCCAGGCCGAGACGCCGAAGCCCTGCATGTCGTCGCCGGGGAGTTCAGCGGCTTCACTCCAGGAATTGGTTTCGGGATCGAAGGAATAAACGTTCCGTTTGATGTCGGCATATTCATCCATGCCGCCGACGGCCCAGATCCGTCCGTTCCAGGCAGCGACGGCCAGGGCACGGCGTTGGACGGGAGGCTCGGGGAGTTTCTGCCATTTGCCATTATTTCCGGCGGCGGTGTCATAAACGAGGGCATCGGTTTGCCATTCGCCGTTCCCGCTTTCGCCTGTGAGATTCCAACCGCCAACGACGTAAATTTTGCCATCGAGCACGGCGGCGTCATGCGAGGAACGAGCCGCGGGAAGGGCCGGGAGTGCGGTCCAGGTGTTGTTGGTCGGATCGAAGCGGGCGAACTCAGCGACCGAGTGGATATCGGCTTTTTCCTTGCGGGCATTGCGAGCGTTCATGCCGCCGATGCGGTAGAGATTGCCCTCGCAACTCACCAAGGCCATCCCCTGGAGCGGCGTTTGCATGGCAAGCAGTTCCCATTCTTTCTGATTTTCCAAATTCAAACGTGCGAAAGTTTGGGAAAGATTGTCGCGAGAGTGTTGATGCGCCTTACCCGTATGACCACTGTACACGTAGAGCCAGCCATCGCTCACCGCGCCGCCAAAGCTGGAAATCGCCTCGGGGAGTGCGGGGCCGAACGCAGCGGCGGGGCGCTGCGGGCGATTGGTGGTCGAGACTTCCTTGGCCCGAGTCGCGGCATCTTTTTTCTCTTGGGGGGCTGCGCCACTGGCGGTGAAGTTCAAAGTGAGCGTGGCGTAGTTGCTCTTACCGGTGTATTTCTTGCCGTTGGCTTCGCCGCTTTTTTCTTTCTCGGCATGGTTGGTCATCAGACCAATGGTGCCCGAGTTGCCGACGACGAAGAACACTTTGCCTTCGGCGTCGGTGACTTCCTCGGTCATCTCGCCGGTGGAATCAATGAGAGTGACGGCGACCTCGGCAAGCGGCTTGCCATCCCAAAGAACAGTCGCGGCGATGCCGCCGGGCTTTTGCTCGGGAACGATATCGAGGGTGAGTTCCGCGGGGCGCTCGTAGGTTGGCAACTTACCATCGGCTCCGGGCAAGACGTGCTGCGAGTAATAGCACAGCAGCGAACCAGCATAGACGCCATATTCGCAGACCGTTTCGACCGCGACGGTTTGCCCGCCCTCGGGGAGTTTCATCGTGAGGCCGACGTATTTTTCTTCCTCACGGGTTTCGGTTTTCAGCTCGCGACGCTTGCCATCGGCGGTGCGGGCAAAGAGCTTGGCCTCGGCAATTGGGCCCGGGAGGTGGTAGTCCTTCGCATTCGGTCCTTCCGAGAAGAACAAGAGGCCGGTCGTTTCGTCGCCAGACTTTTCCGAGCCGAGCCACACAAAATGGGCCGCGGTGGAATTTACTACAAGGCAAACGATCACAAGGCTAAATGCCAAAGAATAACGCTTCAACATGACAAAACTTTCATTGGATTATGAATACAAGCCGACGACAGTGCGTCGGCGAAATTTAGAAGGAATGGTCGACCTCTTCGCCGGCGCGGGTTACCAGCGCCCGGAGCACGTTGTAGTCGATCTCTTCGGGAACGAAGCGGACCGAGCTATCGAGGAACACGAATTGGGCTCCGCCGGGATGATCGCTCTTGAAGACTCGCAACGCTTCGTGAGGACGGTCAGTGCGATTGTACAACGCAAACTTAAATGCCCGATAAAGTTCCCAACGGATATTTCCCCACGCTAAAGCCCAATAGCCCTCGGCCCAAGTGTGGTCACCCCACTTAATTCCGGGGACGGTGTCGAACTGAAGGCCGGGAATGTTGTAGCTGTTTTCGCCGATTAAAAACGTGTTCGATGTGCCGTCGGTAATGTGTGAGGTTGGCAGATAATATCGCACCTCGTAGCCGGTGCCGGATTCTGGCTTGTAGAAAGCACCGTCGGTTTCTTTGCTGTCACCGTATTCGGTGTAGACCGACAGCATGTAGCTACCGGGGCCAAGCTTTTCACCCGCGGGTTCGAATGGGACTTCGCGAGGAAGCGACATCGACGGGCATAAATACAGCTCGACGGGCCGGCTTGTTATCGGCAGATTTTTGGCGTGCGTTACGTTTTTGGTGATGTCGTAGGTGGCAAACCGATTGGCTTCTTCCAAGAAAGGAAGTAACAGCACAAAGGCGCTACCGCGCTGGCTGTATTGATCCGCCACCGAGGGATCCGAATAGAGACCACCGTGACCGCCAAGCACTTTGGGAGGTGGCAGCGTCTTGTAAGTATCGTGAAACAATTGAACCGCCAGTCCGATCTGGCGCAAATGATTGCGGCAGGTGCAGCGGCGGGCGGCTTCACGCGCGGCCTGGATGGCGGGCAGCAGCATGGCGATGAGTACGCCGATGATGGCGATCACTACCAAAAGCTCGACAAGGCTAAACGCGCGACGCGCGCGACCGCAGTCGTTAACTGATCGGTCGGGGGATTTCATCGCGCATCTCCAATGTCAGAGATCCTGAGATTCAGAACCATGATGATACCGAATATCACTACCAGTAGAGAAGTGGGTTCCGGGACGGAAAAAACGGAGACTGCCTGGGGGCCGGTGTAATTTCGTTGCCAGATCAAAAAATCCCGTCCATCGGTGTCGCCATCGTCATCGGCGTCCCCGGCAGGCCCGAGGCCGTAACCGGACTGCCAGTCGGCCAGATCGTCGCTATCGACGTCGCCATCGCCATCGAAATCGCCGGGGATGCTCGATTCGGGGAGTATCGTGTAATCAATTTCCAGCGTGGGGGCCCAGGCGAGCCCAAACTGGACCCACAAGGATTCCTTTGAGTGAAAGGCCGGGAAAGCTTCGCCCGATCCGCCGCCATGTCCCGTTGCTTGGTGGAGTGACGAGATAAAGACCGCCAACTGCCCGATCGACAGCCCCTCCTGGAAATACTCGTGAACCCCTGGAAGGGAGAGATTCACGTCGAAAGTAAACCGGGTGAGGGGAGCGATCAATGCGCCAGGGGTCAGCGATGTCGTACCCACAGCCCAAGGAGTGACGTCCCATGGATCGCGGGTTACTTCGACAAGGATTTCTTCGTCGAGTTCCTCGTTGTATTCGTAGATCCCTTCGCCACCGGTGCTGTTAAAGATGTTGCCCAGATTGCCGGTGCCATCGTCCCCCAACGGGAAGACATTGAACGTGCCGTTGGAATAAAGGGGACTTGATTCCTCGAACGCGGGGGGCAGGGCATCGTTAGGTCCGAAACCAAGACGGTCGTAGCCGTTGCCGAAGCCGACGCCGAAGAGCTCGATCGGTTTGCCAGGGTCCTGATCGGTATTGTTTGCTACGTCGTTTCGCGTGTCATGCGTAGGGTCGTAACGAACATTTCGCAATTCGTCGACATAGTCGATCGTGAAACGAATCGAGTTAATCTGGTATCTCGCAGGAGCGACAAGCTCGATAGCTGGAGTGGAGTCGCCTGCCAACGTCGTATCGAATCCGAGCATGAATGTGCCGGCCCGTGACTGCGAATTGGCCGTCCCGGGAGCCATGCTCGAAAATGTCGACATATCAGGTTTGAGCCCGGGGGCTCCATCGCCCTGGTGAAACCAACGGTCCAGGGCGGGGGTATTCCAACTGCCGATCTCCGCGCGGGCGGAGATCGGAGCCACGATAAAAACAGCTATAACGCTCGCCAAAATTGATCGGCGGGCGAAAACATTCAAGAGGCTAAGCATAGCCTGGAAACTCCTAATCGCGGAAATGCCAAAGTAACACTAACGTGACCGACGGCGGGCGAAGCCGAGAGCCATCGTGGCACAACCGCCGAGCAACAAGGTCGACGGTTCGGGGATGTTTATCGATACCTTATCGAGATCGAAGGTGTACGACACATTTTGTCCGGCGAGTGCAACCGGAACACTTACACCGATTTGGAGGCGACCGATTTCGTGGAACACGTCTTCAAAGGTTTGATCTTCGAAGGAGACAAAATTTGGTCCCGGCAGGGAAAAGGTAATATCCGTCCAGGTATTGGGAAGCACGGGAGCGAAGGTCACGGCAATGGCTCCTGGAAAATTCGCAGGAGCAGCAAACCGAGTGAAGAAGCCGAGGGGAAGAGGAGCATTGTGACGGACTGAGAAGCTGAACTCGGTGACGCCGGCGTGGATCCACTTTGTGAAGAATTTGCCTTGGCTGGCAGGTCCGAATGGCGTCGAGAGATTCGCCCGCATAAGGACCGGCGTATCACCGGAAGCCGTATTTTGAAAATTGAAGGTGGTCGAGACAAAGCTGCCGCCATCAGGTCCTCCCGAGGCAACGGGGGTTAGGAATGAACTTCCCGGGTTGTCCAACCAGTTGGCATGGCTAAGAAGGGGGTTTGATAGCGTGGGAAAGTCTTCAAGCCTCTCGGCGGCATAAAGTGAAGACAGCGAGAAACTTGCGGCGACCACGGTGCAAAGCAAAAGGTGCTTACTCATGTACTAGATCCTTAAATGTAAGACAACAGAAGGTATTCTTGAGAATGAATCTCAGGAGCGTTAGTTTACTGCCAATTAAAACGTATGCAAGTGTGAAAAAACCATTTTTTGGGGCTTTTCCAAGATAGGTAAAGAAAGTTAATGACAGCCAATGGTGGTCTTATTGTTGATGACCTGAGGTTGATAACCGCAGTTGATTGACTGTTAAGGCAGGTAGGATGGCAATCTTTCTCTTGCAAGATCTGGTTCGGAGAACTCCCCTGTGCGAATTGCTAGGCCGGTCAGTGAAAGTATGCCGGTGGAAGGGTTAAAAACTTTCCGCAGCTTTGATTTTGTGGCCATTGACCACTTACCAAATTCGCTTTAGAATCTGCGATTCGCCATTACTCGGTGGCGCGAGGTGTGTTCACCGGAACATGCTCATTGGTTCTTTGATATTTGGGATCTGATTTCAGTTGGTGGGGTAACACCGTGGCCGCTGCTAGAGAAGTTATTCGCATTCGGATGGAAGCCTACGATCACTCGGTCCTCGACCAGAGTGCGATGGAGATTGTGGATACCGCCAAGCGGACGAACTCGGAAGTGCATGGGCCCATTCCGCTTCCCACGCGGATTGAGCGCTACACGGTGCTCTCTGGCCCGCACGTCGATAAGAAAGCTCGCCAACAATTTGAGATTCGGACCCATAAGAGGCTGATCGATATCGTCCAAGCCACGGCCAAGACGATCGAGGCCTTGAATAAACTTAGCCTACCCGCCGGTGTGGATATCAAGATCAAAGCAACAACAACCTAGTAGTTGCGACACTTGATTTCACGGAGTACGGGCGGGTGTGTTTTCCTTCAATTAGTTTGAGACAACAAATGTTGCGGAAGTTGCGTAGGTAAGCCTCGCCGCGGCGAGTGGCTCCTGCGTCACAATTATCGTTAGGGATTTGAGCAATGGCTACAAACGGTAGAATTACTGGCGGTAGAAATGTCGGCATATTGGGCCGGAAGGTCGGTATGACGCAGATTTTTGATGAAGCGGGCGTTGCCGTGCCCGTGACCGTTGTCGAAGCTGGTCCCTGCGATGTTCTACAAGTTCGCACTGCCGATCGCGATGGCTACGAAGCCGTGCAGCTTGGCTATCTTGATAAACCCCGTCGTTTGGCTTCCCGTGCTCAGCGCGGTCAAGTTGCTAAGCTCGATAGCAAGCGCGGCAAGAAGCGTTCGGCCGCTGGCATCGAAGCGATTGCCAAAGCCAATTGTGAACCGAAGCGATTCATTCGCGAGATTCGCGGCGGAGCGGGCGATCTTGAAGTGGGTGGCCAAGTGAAGGTCGATGCCTTCGAGGGAATCGCCACGGTCGATATCGTTGGCACGAGTAAGGGTCGCGGTTTTTCGGGCGCCATGAAGCGGCATAATTTCTCCGGCCAGCGTGCGACGCACGGCGAGAAAAAGTGCCATCGCCACTTGGGCGGCACCGGTCGCAGTGCCACGCCGAGCCGATTAATGAAGGGCGTGAAGATGCCTGGGCAATACGGTGCGGCACGTTGCACGGTGCGGAATCAAAAAGTCGTGCGGATCGACGCGGAAAACAATCTGCTCTTAATCTGCGGCAGCATCCCCGGTCCCAACGGGGGCTATGTCATTGTTAAGAAATCAAACAAAGTGTAAATCGCGGCACTGGTCGCTTAAGCGTCCAGTCCTGACTTGGATAAAAAATAGTCATGCCAAAACTCACTGTACTCGATGCCAAGGGAAAGAAGGTCGGCACTTACTCGATTTAGCCGACCGATCTTGCTCCGCGCATCAATAAGCAACTCCTGCACGACGCGGTCGTCATGTACCAGGCCAACATGCGGCAAGGTTCGCACATGACCAAGACTCGCAGCATGGTGAGCGGTTCGAGCAAGAAGTTGTACCGCCAAAAAGGTACGGGTAACGCTCGTGCCGGTTCGCGGCGCAGTGGTACGCGGCGTGGTGGTGGCCACATTCATGCGATCAACAATCGCGACTATTCGTATTCAATGCCTCGTAAGGCCCTGCAGTTAGCCACGCGGATGGCAATAGCCTCGAAGATTCAGGACGATCAAATCACGCTGATCGATAAGCTGGAATTCTCGGAACCCAAGACCCGTGAAATGATGGGTGTGCTTAAGCACTTGGGTTGCCAGGGGGAGTCGCTGTTGATCGCTACGGCTGGTTATGCCCCTAATGTTTACAAGAGCGCCCGCAACATTCAAAAGGTTGCCGTGCAGCCGGCCGCGGACCTCAATGCCCTGAGCATTTTGTCGGCTCGCCGGTTGGTGATCACGACCGAGGCGCTCGATCAGATTAAGCAGCGTGCAGGCACTAATGGAACTACGCCGAGCGGTTCCAAGACCGAGGGAGCCAAGGCCTAAGGGCTTCAGTAAGTTAAGAGTACAACCATGCCACGACATATTCCACAAACTACGAGCATTATTCTCGAGCCGCACCAGGTGATTTTGAAGCCGTTGGTGACGGAGAAGGGAATGCACCGTTCGACCCGCAACAACGCTTACGCCTTCGAGATCAATCGCTTGGCGACCAAGGTCGATGTGAAGCGGGCCGTTGAAGAATTGTTCGAAGTGAAAGTGCTGAGTGTGCATACACAGAATCGCAAGGGTAAGCCACGTCGCACGAAAATGCGGCTTGGCTACACCCAGGATTGGAAGAAAGCCATTGTGACGCTCGACGCCGAGCATCGTATTGAATTGTTCTAGAGGAAGCTGTCAGCTTTCAGCTATCAGTCGTCAGCCAAAGAGGTTGAAGGCGAAGAATCGCTGAGGGCTAAAAGCTAACAGCTAATATTATGGGTATTCGCAAATACAATCCGACCAGCCCTGGACGGCGTGGCGCAAGCGTGAGCGACTTCAAGGAGCTCACGCCAGGTGCCAAGCCCGAGAAAAGCCTACTGCGCCCGAAGCCCAAGAAGGGTGGCCGCAACTTCCAGGGCAAAATTACCAGTCGGCATCGGGGTGGTGGTCACAAGCAGCGTTATCGATTAATAGATTTTCGTCGCAACAAGGACGGAGTGGCGGCTCAGGTGGATTCGATTCAGTATGATCCGAATCGCTCGGCCCGCATCGCGTTGTTGCACTACATTGACGGCGAGAAGCGCTACATTATCGCCCCGGATGGCTTGAAGCAGGGTGATAAGGTCATGAGTGGTGCCGAGGCGCCGGCCAAGGTGGGCAATTGCTTGCCTCTGGCCAAGATGCCGCTGGGCACCGAGATTCACAATATCGAGCTCCGCGAAGGCCGCGGCGGGGTGCTTTGCCGTAGTGCTGGAACACATGGCACCTTGATGGCCCGCGAAGCGGATTGGGCACAGATTTCGCTTCCCAGCGGTGAAATTCGTCGTATTCCGTCGGCTTGCCGCGCGACCGTGGGTAGCACCAGTAATGGTGACCACAGCAGCGTGGTGTTGGGCAAGGCGGGTCGCAAGCGCTGGATGGGTCGTCGTCCTCACGTACGTGGAACGGCGATGAATCCGATCGATCACCCGCATGGTGGTGGTGAAGGCCGCACGAAGGGTGGTCGTCACCCGGTGAGTCCGACCGGCGTGAGCGCCAAGGGTGGCGCAACGCGCAATCGCCGCAAGGCGTCGAACAAGTCGATCATTCGCCGTCGCAAGAGCCGGCGTTATGGTCAATTGAAGTTACCGAAAACCTGAGAAGGCTGAGAACTGAATAATTATGGGACGTTCACTGAAAAAAGGTCCGTTCGTCGATCCCAAGCTTTTCTCGAAGGTCGACAAGCAGAACGATACGGGACGCAAAGAACCGATTACCACATGGGCTCGCGCGTGCACGATCATTCCCGAATTCGTGGGCCACACGTTCTTGGTTTACAACGGCAAGCAACATTTGAAGGTGTTTGTCACGGAAGACATGGTGGGCCACAAGTTGGGTGAGTTTTCTCCGACGCGTAATTTCCGCGGCCACGGTGGTAAGGGTAAGAAGTAAACAGGTTGTCGGCCGATTGGTCGACACTGAGCCGAAAGCTTTAACATGGCATACACCGCAACACATATGCATGCCCGTATCAGCGCCAGCAAGGTTCGCCCGCTGGCGACGTTGATCCGTGGCAAGAAGGTTGACGACGCACTGGCCATTCTGCGGTACCAACCGCAGCGTGGGGCGCGGATGCTGGAGAAGGTTCTCAAGAGCGCCTTGGGCAATGCCGAGGACTTGCGGGCCCCGAACTTGGGCGGCTTGCGAGTGGTTGATGCCCGGGTGGATGGGGGCCCCATGTTCAAGCGAGTTCGCCCGCGTGCTCGTGGCATGGCCCACATTATCAAGAAGCGATTCGCACACATCAAAATATCCATCGAATAAGGAAAGGCGTCAGCGATCGGCCATCAGCTTTCAACCAGAAAGGTTGAAAAGTTCATCCGGCTGACAGCTGAAAGCTAATAGCTGAAAGCTTTTACTATGGGTCAAAAAGTCAATCCAATTGGTTTTCGCACAGGCATCATGATGGGCTGGAAAAGCCGCTGGTATGCCTCGAAGAAGGAATATTCGGAACTGCTGATCGAGGACTTTAAGATCCGCAAGTTCGTGCATGCGAAGTACAAGTTCGCCGGGATCCCCAAGGTGGAGATCGAGCGAACTCGCGACGAAGTGAAGGTGATTCTGTTTACCGCCCGACCGGGTGTGATCATTGGTCGCAAAGGTCAGGAAGTCGAGCAACTGCAAGACGAACTGCAAGGGTTGGTGGGGCGCCGAATTAATATCAAGATCGAAGAAATTTCGCGGCCTGAATTGCAAGCGCAATTGGTGGCCGAGGACATCGCCGAGCAACTTAGTAAGCGTGCGAGTTTTCGTCGGACGATGAAGCGTTCGATCGAACAAACCATGGAAGCGGGTGCCAAGGGCATTAAGGTGCAATTGGCAGGTCGCTTGGGTGGCGCCGAAATGGCCCGCCGCGAGAAGCAGATTGCCGGGTCGATTCCGCTCAGCACATTGCGGGCGATGATCGATTACGGTTTTACGGAAGCCATGACGGCCCAAGGCCATATTGGCGTTCAAGTTTGGATCAACCAAGGCATGTACGAGGACCAGACCGATGGCGCTGATGCCCAAGAGGGTCAAGCACAGAAAAAGCCAAAGAGGTCGTATAAGAGGTAACGCCACCCGTGGCAACCGAGTCGTCTTTGGCGAATTCGGATTGCAGGCTATGGAGCCGGGATGGATTAGTGCCCAAACGATCGAGGCAGGCCGTATCGCGGCGCAACAATACGTGCGCGGTGAAGGGCGGTTGTATATTCGCGTGTTTCCACATAAGTCGATTACTTCGATCCCGCTCGAAACCCGCATGGGTAAGGGTAAGGGTGAACCTGAATTTTGGGCGGCCGTTGTGCGTCCGGGGACGGTGCTTTACGAAGTCGCCGGGGTGACTGAAGCGGCAGCGCGGATTTGCTTGGCACGTCTTGCACACAAGATGCCGATCAAGGTCCGCATGGTAAAGAGAACATAAGAAAAAGCCGTCAGCCGTCAGCTATAAGCTTTCAGCCACAGGTTGAAAGTCGATCTGGCTGACAGCTGAACACTGATAGCTGAGAGCTTGAAAATGACCAAGGCCAAAGAATTACGCGACATGAGCGACGAGCAATTGGGACTCACGCTCAAGGAATCGATGGAAAGTTTGTTTCGCTTTCGAGTGCAGGCCCAGACGGACCGTCTGGATGCCCCCAGTGAATTGCGCAAACAACGCCGGCTCATCGCTCGCATCAAGACGATTCAAACCGAAAAAGCAGCCAGCAGACCCGCATAGTTAGACAAGTGATTTATTTAACCCCGCCGCCTGCGACGGGAGTTGCAGATCGAGAACACACATGCCCAAAAGACAACTCATTGGCATCGTCACCAGCGACAAGATGAACAAGAGCCGACGCGTGGAGATTGGCCGCCTGGTCAAGCACCCGAAATACGGCAAGTTCATTCACCGCCGGACGGTTTGCCACGTTCATGATGAAAACAACGAGACGAATATCGGCGACACGGTGGAAATCATCGAGTGCCCACCGAAATCGAAGCTGAAGCGTTGGGACTTGGTGCGAATCGTCGCGAAGAACCAGCAGGTGGACATCGCCGCGATGCGTGCCGCCGCCAAGCTCGAAGCCGCCGCTGCCGCGGAGAGTGGTTCCGCGACCTGAGCAGGCGTCAGTTCAAGTTTACAGAATACCAATTGAAATAATTGTAAGAAGTCGTTTGAGGCTGAAACCATGATCCAGATGCAAAGCCGTCTTGCCGTTGCCGACAACACGGGCGCCAAGGAAGTGATGTGCGTCAAAGTGTTGGGGGGAAGCCGCCGACGGTTTGCCCATTTGGGCGACGTGATTATTTGCAGCGTGAAGAGCGTGATCCCCGGCAGCGACGTCAAGAAAAAGGCCGTCGTGCGTGGGGTGATCGTGCGAGCGAAATACCCGACCCGCCGCAGCGACGGTAGCTACGTGCGGTTCGACGCGAATGCCGTGGTGTTGATCGACAAAGACAACAACCCGCGTGGGACGCGTATTTTTGGTGCCGTCGCCCGTGAACTGCGCGAGCGCAAGTTCATGAAGATTGTTAGCCTGGCTAGTGAGGTCGTATAGCAATGTTGATTCGCACCGGAGATACCGTCGAAGTGATTAACGGCTCGGATCGGGGCACGCAGAATCGCGTGATCCAAATCGATCGCGAGACCGGCAAGGCGTTGGTTGAAAACGTCAATCGCGTATACAAGCACGTTCGCCGCAGCCAAAAGCATCCGCAAGGTGGTCGGCTGAGCAAGGAAATGCCGATCCAGCTTTCCAACGTGATGTACGTTTGCAGCGCGTGCAATTCGCGGACCCGCTTGGGTGCCCGGTTCACCAAGGACGGAGCAAAAGAGCGCTTTTGCAAGAAGTGCGGCGCGGCCGCAGGCGAGATTTCACCGCCCCATGCTTCGCACAAGGCAAAGAAATAATTGCAGACCTGCGATTCGTAGGATTACGG
>JBGTEU010000601.1:0-7843 GCA_041747595.1 Bythopirellula sp. | reverse complement strand
CGGGCGTCCTGTCCCGCGTCAGGTCCTGGGTCGTTAACTCGCTTCCTACGAGACGAGGCCACGGCCCGCTCACGGCGCGGCCGAGGTAATCGCTACGAGGTTTACGCTACCAAACGCATGGCCCCTTGGTTTTCCGAAACGCCCATCAGGAATTCTTCAAAAATCCGCACGTCGAGGGCCGAGGCGGTTTCCGCTTCCGGATGGAACTGAGTCCCCATGGCGAACCAATCGCTCATCGTGCTTTCGATGGCTTCCACGATGCCGTCAGGGCAGCAGGCCGAGACCTTAAAGCCGGGGGCAATTTCATCGACCGCCATGTGGTGCATGCTATTCACCCGCAATTCGCCGTCACCGTAGACGCGCTCCATGATCGTGCCGGGGACGAGCTCCAGCGTGTGGCGATGAGCTGGATCGAGCGGATCCTTGTGGGGCAACGCGGTCGGCATGTCTTCGGGAATATGCAGCATCAGGTTGCCGCCTTGCGACACGTTCAGAAGTTGCATGCCCGCGCCGATGCCGAAGATCGGCAGGCGGCGATCGGCCACCTTGCGCATCAAGCAGCGATCGAACGATTCGCGGCGGGGATCTTGCAAACGGACGGTCGGATGCAACATCCAACCATCACGGCGGGGATCGAGATCGGCTCCCCCGATAAGGAGTACGCCGTCAAGCTGATTCAAGATTTGTTCGACGTCGGCTTCGCTTTGATAGGGGGGAAGAATAACGGGCAGACCCCCCACCTTCATAATGGCATCGAAGTATCCGGCAGCAAGGCAGGAATAAGCCGGCGTGTCCCCTTTGGCTGATCGGTAATCCGCGTTAACGCCAATCACTGGCTTTGTCATCGCTTTGCACTCCTTTTCTGGCGCGATCCAGCGCGCCAACAGGTCTTACTTCAAAGAGAATCGTTGAGCAAAGCGATGAGCCTAACCGGCAGCCCTTGTATTGCGCGGTTAGAACTGATTGGCAACGTCACCGCAAGAATTGGTCGTGAACAGGTGGCCCGTTAAACCGCGGAAGCGTTGATTCCGCCGCTGTACCGTCCCTGGCACCTGTAAGAATCCCATTGATCTCGAAGGCTGTCCGACCCTGTAACCCGCCTCATAAGAGGCCTGTCCGTCGAAAGCCATTCAATGGCTTTCCTACGGTGCCGCGGAAGACCCGCTTCAACACGGTTCGGCTGACGTCCCTATCGCTTCGTCCCAGAGACACTCCTTGTAGCTGATGCCGTTGTCACACGGCTGGACTGAGATGCAAGTCGTGGGAGTGAATCTAGCGTAGTAGTCCCCAAAGGCAAGTACTTTGCTCATATTGCGGTAAAATAATTTCTGCTAGCACAATATAGAGTATTTTCGAGGACTAAACCCTAGGGCCGAAACGCGGCAGTTTTGTCACGGATTGACCAACGGCAGGGCAATTTCGTAGCCCACCCAAAAAATCGCCGCATCCACGAGCAAATGGCTCAGCCATGGCCCCAGCAAGGACCCCGTGCGGTGATAAAGCCACGCCCACACCGCCCCACCGATGGCCACGCAGAAGGAAAACAGCCATGTCACCGGCGAGAAAAAACCAAAATACGTGCCGATCACCAACACGTGATGTGCCATGAACCCTAACGAAGAAATCGAAATGGCGGTCCCCAAACGGGTGAGCTCTCGCAATTCGCCAAACACGAACCACCGCCAGTAATATTCCTCCATCAACGAGTGAATCAAACTGTAAAACACGCCCACGGCGATGAACACGGCCGGCGAACCAAGGTCCATCCCCGCGATCTTGGCCCGCATCGCTTCCGCCGCTGCATCGAAAAAAGGCGTTGATTTGAGTGCGAAATGGTAGAGCGCGAGCATCGTCGCGCCGACAAGCAAGCCAAAGACAAGTCCCGTGCCGACTCCAGACGTAGACCAGGGCCAGAGCCGGATTCTCTTGTGTTGGATCGCCATCACATAGACAACGGGAAACAGAAACTGAAATGCCTTAGCCACGCCGTACGTGATCTGTTGCACACTGGGCGAGAAATTTGCAGCGAGCACAAAATAGGCGAGCGTCACGAACGTCGGCAACACCAGCGCGAAAACTACCACAGCCCAGTCGCGAGTGCGATCCTGTTGAGTTTCGGTTTTCATTTCATTTATTCCTAATCGCAGGCGGGTAAGATGAATTCGATGCCGAGCGTCGAATCTTGCCACCGATTGCCTCACCCCACCCGGCCCTATATTCTGAAATGTCCTTTCTCGTGTCCATCGCAGCCTTGGGAATCTCCCCATGAAATACCGACAAGTCTTCCTCGAAGCCTTGGGCTACACCCTGCCGCGCGAAGTGGTCACCACCGACGAGTTGGAACACCGTCTGGCACCCATTTATGAACGTTTGGGATTGCCGCATGGGCGGCTGGAATTGATGACGGGTATTCGCGAGCGACGGTTTTTTCAAGCCGGCACGCTTCCTGGCCGCGTTAGTCTCGCGAGCTGCGAGCAAGCGATTCAAGCCGCCGGCATCGAACGCCACTATATCGGGGCACTCGTCCACGGATCGGTCTGCCGGGATTTCCTCGAGCCCGCTACCGCCTGCTCCGTGCACAACGGATTGGACTTAACGCCAGAGTGTCTCATCTATGACGTGTCCAACGCCTGCCTCGGGATTCTTACGGGGATGATTCAGGTGGCCAACATGATCGAGCTCGGCCAAGTCCGCGCAGGGCTCATTGTGGGTACCGAATCGGGTCGACAGCTTGTCGAAAATACCATCGAGCGACTCAACGAAGATCAGACACTCAATCGTCAGAACATTAAGAACCTGATCGCTTCGCTCACCATCGGGTCGGGAAGTGTCGCGGTGCTGCTGTGCGATGAGGAATTGAGCCGCACCAAGAATCGTTTGACAACTGCCACGATACAGGCCAACACCGAACATCACAAACTTTGCCGCAGCGCGGGAATGGAAACGTTCATGCATACCGACAGCGAGCAACTTATGAAAGAAGGGGTTGCCACGGGCGCGGAAACGTTTGCTCACTTTTTAGCTCAAGCCGATTGGAAACGCGATGACGTCGACAAAACGATCTGCCATCAAGTCGGGGTCGCCCATCGCAAATTGTTGTTCGAGGCATTGGGACTCGACACCAGCCTCGATTACTCGACTTTCGAAACGCTCGGCAACACGGGTGCCGCGGCGCTGCCCCTGACCTTGGCACTCGCCGCCGAGGCAGGGCATATTGAGAAGAACGACCGTATCGCTCTGTTGGGGATTGGCTCGGGAATCAACTGCCAGATGCTCGCGGTCGAATGGCAAGAGTCGCTTGTGAAAGGCGGAGTTGAGGCGGCCATCACCGAGGATGCGCCTTGCTAAAGTACCCCGCTAAAGAACTAAGAATAACACCCCGCCCAGGAGAGCCAATACGCCAACACCAATCGCCACAAAGACCCACACCGGCGTGCCATAGCTTGGCCCCGAGTAGCCCGGTGGACGCAGCGGATCGATTTCCCCAGGCATCGCCCGTGGTTTCGGCTTAAAAACTTCTTTTTGCGCTTCCAAGTCAAAGGCTTCCTCGACGAGCGACTTTCGCGGTTGCTCAGCTTTCGTTTCTGAAAGCGACGAAGACAAATCGTCAGTCGTACTGGCGCTGATCGAAAAATCCTCGACTTCCATTGGTTTTTCTTCCTCCAAGGGAGCGAGTCCAATCTCCTCTTCCTCTTCAACGGAAGTCGCCTGCGGTGCGGGGAGCAACTTTTTCGCCGATTTGCCGGGTTGTGATTTTCCCCCAGAGTCGCCAGCCCGATTCATCGACTGGGCAAAACGGCGGAAGACGTCGCTTCCCACTCCGCCAGAACCACTGAGCAGATTCTTGCCACTGTCGCCGACTTCCCGTCCGCGATCCGCCAGCCATTCGGCAAGCCGCTCGACGACTTCGTCAGCGCTTTGATAGCGGTCGTCCGCACCCTTGGACATCATCGTTTCGCAAATATGCACCAAGATCGGCGGAGCATCAGGACGATCCTTCAAAATGCTGGCGGGCCGTTCGCGTTGGTGCTTCATGAGCCGCTCGGCGATCGAACCCTCGGGGAAGGGCGGGTGACCGGTAAGCAAGAAATAAAACGTACAGCCCAAGCTGTAAATATCCGAGCGAGAGTCGGCCTTATGGCTGTTGAGCGCTTGCTCCGGAGCCAAATAGTCGGCCGTGCCAAGCACGTTTTCATTGTTGTCGAGCGTGAGCGACTCTTCGTCATCGATGAGCCGCGCGAGCCCCATATCCAGCAGCTTCACAACTTTGTTTTTGTCTACCAGACAATTGGCCGGCTTGATATCGCGATGCACCAGCCCCATTGCATGGGCGTGTGACAATCCGCGGGCCACTTGGGCGATGTAATCCGCCGCTACCAAAAAATCGAGCGGGCCGTGCTCCTTCACCAATTGGTGCAAATCCTGGCCTTCGACATACTCCATTACGAGATAGTGCTGGCCTTCGAATTCGTCGATGTCGTAGGTGTGGATGATGTTGGGGTCGTCGAGCTTGGCGGCCGCGCGGGCTTCGATGCGGAATCGTTCCAAATACGTCGCATCAGCCACGCGATTCTTGGGGAGCACCTTAATCGCGCGACGGGCACGCATCAAAATGTGCTCGGCTAAATAGACGCTGCTCATGCCACCCTTGCCGAGCATCCGCAATAATTTGTACTTACCCAGGATGAAACCGCGGTGCTTGCCGGAGAGCAACTTATCCGATTGCCATTCCGTCAAGAGTTCGGCCTCGACCAAAGCCTTCGCGATATCTTCCTGCAGATCGGGGAGCACCCCGTTGTTCTGCGCGCGTAGCTTCACCAGAAAGCGTTCCAACTGTTCTTCTTCGATCAGTTGGCTGCGCTTGACGAGATCGATGAACGTTTGAGCTACAACTTTGGTCATGTAATCCGGTGGGATGTGCAGCAGGCGGTGTCGGGCACGAGACACCGTCGGCAGGATCGATTGTGACAAACTACGACCGTAGGCGTATGCATGCACAGACCTTTCGAGCAAAGGCCGCCAAGAAAAGTTCTCTGTTACTCTTGGAGTCTATGCGGACTCGACAATCCGTTCACGTCCCAAACCAGTAACTGCCCGATTCCTGGGGACTCCGCCTCACCTTCCAGAATATCATGCTTTTACCAAAACTACCAGAATCCAAAGTTCTGTCATGGTGAAAAATGGCGGAGAATACGCAGTTTACTGACTAACGCGCTGAAAGCCCAACGAGGGACAGTTGCAACTCATGCACCGTCGCGCGGCGGCGAATTGCCGCCACTCAGAAAGCCCTGGATGAGGCGGTGATCAAAGTAATTCACTTCCATTCCAGCGTCCACCACGAGCCGCTGCGTGTTAATGCCGCTTGATTTTGGGCTAAGTAGAAAAGCTACGGCGGCGGCGACTTCGCTTGTTTGCACGGCCCTCCCCCGCAGGGTGGCTCGCTCCGCATACAGATAAGAATCGACATAACCCGGAATACCGGCCGATGCGGAAGTCTTCAGGAGTCCCGGTGCCACGGCATTGAAACGCACCTCGGAAAAGCCGCTGAACGACTTGGCTAGAAACGCAAGGCTCGAATCGAGCGCCGCCTTTACGGGCCCCATGAAGCCGTAATTCTCGCTCGCCATTCTTGTGGTGGATATCGAGATCGTCACCACCGACGCCTCGCGGCTGAACAAGTGCTTGAGCGCATTGGAAATTGCCACCAGCGAGAAGCAACTAATGTCAATCGCCCGCAGGAATTGATCTTTGCTCGTCTCATGAAAGGGCTTAGGCCCCTCGGAATAATCCCCGAAAGCGATTGAGTGGACGAGACCATCGATTCGGTCGTATTTTTGAGCAAGTTCACCCGCTAGGTGGTCGATTTGTTCCTGAAACTCGACGTCGCACACGAAGACCGGCAAAGTGGGAAGCAATTTTGCCACCGCTTCCCGCCGCTCGTCTGAGCGAACGACGAGCACCACTTCGGCCCCGGCGCTGACCAATTCCTGGACAACGTGAAACGCCACGCTCTTGCGGTTCGCTACGCCGAACACCGCGATCCGTTTGCCGACAAGTTGCAGGAAGTCACTCGACATTTGTGTTTTCCGGCTTGGTAAGAGTACACGCAAAATCAAACCGCACGGCGACCTTGCCACCCACCGTCACTTTGGCATTCAAAAAAAACGCGTTGGCCAGCCTTTCGACAAGTTGCGTTTCAATAAGCACCGTATCGCCGGGGAGCACCATTTTTTTGAACTGCACATTGTTGGCCCGCGTGGCTACCGGCACGGCGCCGGGGTCGGTCGCCACCAATTTCGAAAGCAGTACCGCCCCCGCCTGCATCGCGGCCTCGCACAACAACACACCTGGTGTGATCGGAAACTGTGGATAATGCCCGGCATACCAAAATTCGTCACCTGTAAATGTCTTGCGGCAGACGATACGGTTTTCCTCTTGTTCAACAATCTCGTCGATCAAGAGAAATGGCTCCCGATGGGGAATCGCGGCTTTAATGGCATCTAGGCTCATGAACTCATTCCGTAGCAACCGCGGCAGGACGCGAACCCTTTGTCGCAAGCAAATTATCAACGTCGCTCGCCACCATCCGACCGTAATTCATCGCCCCCAACCAGCCCGACATAATAATACCGACGCTCCCTGCGTGATAGAGCCCTTCGATTTGCTTGGGCACGTCGAAACTCACCTTGAGACCTTCAAACTTCGTGCCAAAGCTCGCCCCCGCGACGTGTTGCGTGTAGTGCTGAAAGGTCCGTGGCGTGGAAGCCTCGGCATGGTCGATTCGCTCACGAACATTCGGGACGTATTTGTCGAGGGCGTCGAGCGTCGTTTCCACGAGGTCGTGCTTGCTCGCTTCGTACTCTTCTTCCGACAGTTCCGCCCAATCTTCGTAACGGGCGTTTGTGCTCGACACAATCAAACACCGCGGCTGACTCTGCGGACGCGTGCGTGGATAATAAAACGAATACGTGCGGCTGGTGACGTCACGGCTCAGCAGCAAATCGGTGCGGAAAACCGGCGCGGTCGAGCTAAACAGTAAATCCCCGGTCGATTCTTCAATCGTGTCATCCGGCTTGAGGGCCATGTATACCTGCGTGCTCGAATTGTTGAGCCGCACGCCGCGGGCTTCTTCGGCGAACTGCCGGTCGAAATTTTCTTCTCCCACCAGGCCAAAAATCGTGTGTTTGAGATTCGCGTTCGACACAACCGCCCTTGCCTTGATGGTCCGGCCATTCACTTCGACGCCTTTAGCTTTCCCACTCTCACAGACGATCCGCTCCACGTCGCAACGGATGCGAATGTCGACGCCGTTTCGCTTAAGTTCCGCTTCCATCAAACCGATCAGTCGGTCGGTGCCCCCTTGGAAGGTGTACACGCCCTTGGACATAAAGTTGGAAAACACGATACCGTAACTGATCGCCGGATCTTCGAGCGTGCTGCCGTTGGCGTACGTGATCGGTTCCATCAACAGGCGAATCACGTCCTCACGTCCTGGGAAAAAGCGGTCGAACAATTCCTGCGTGGTCAGGTGCTGGTCGTCCTGAAAATCCATCTTTCTTGCGGCGTCGAAAAAGCCATGCACGGCCTGAGAGTCGACCTTGAACTCTTCGATCAACAGCTTGGTGAAATCCTCGCGGTTGAATGTCGTCGTGAGCGAGAACATCGGGTTGTCGAACCGGATGTGATCGAGTTGCACGATGCTGTCGGCGATTTCCTTGGTCCAATACCGTCGGCAACTCTTCACCATGCCGTAGGGAAATCCGTGCAGCGAAATGTCGAAAATATGTCCGCCGGGGCGCTTGAACCACGTGGCCATGCCGCCGAGTTTGTAGTGCTGCTCCAA
>JBGTEU010000600.1:0-2806 GCA_041747595.1 Bythopirellula sp. | reverse complement strand
GGTCGGATCGGCTGCGACGACCTTGGAGAAGAGATTTCCATTTCCGTCTGTCCTCCCGGACTGGCTGCCGAGAAAAAAACAGCCGCCAGCGGGTTTGTGCTGATTTTACCCTATCTGGAAATGCAGCCTTTGTTTGATCAGTTGGACGTCGCAGACGGCGGGCTTTGGAACCGCAACGTCGACGACCTGGGTTGGTACTACAATCAAGACAAGAACCGGGGAATCAAGGAAATCATACCGGTCATGGTATGTCCCAGCGAGTTGTCGGATGCCATCAGCCATGTCTACGCCCCCGTCGATGCGGCCACGTCGAGCTATGCCTTTTCAAGCGGCTCGAAAGGACCGGGATTTACCCGGGAAGAGGTGCGTTACTTCAACAATGGACTGTTTGTGTACGTCGCTAGCCGGCGTGCGAAAGAAGTTAACGATGGTTTGTCAAACACTTTCATGATGGGGGAAGTGGTGCTCTCCGATACCAAGGAATCCTCGAACACATGGAGTTACTCCCGCGCTCACGCGGATTGCCTACGCACGACGCTCAATCCTCTCAATACATGGCCCGGCAAAGGAGAAACAGATTTCGAACAACGCAACGGTGCCTTCGGCAGCTTCCATCCCCAAGGCGCCGTTTTTTCTTTTGCCGACGGACACCTTCAATTTATTTCCGACGACATCGACCTCGCCGCCTATCAAGCGTTGTCGACCATCGATCAGGGCGAGCTCAATGGCAGTTGAGTTGCACCGACTTTCCCGGCAACTCAACGTTCTTCTCTTCGCCTGCGCTTGGCTTGCCTCTTCGCGGACGATCGCCGTAGAACCCGCACCCATTAATCGCCACGCATTGGTATCTCGTCACAACCCGGTCAACAAAGAGGTCGACTCGCTTTCCCCTTTCACCCTCGGTAATGGAAAATTCGCGTTCACGGCGGATGTGACCGGTCTGCAATCCTTCCCCGAAGAATATGACGCCGGCATCCCCCCTGAGCACGCAATCGCAGTGGGGTTGGCACAGCTTCCCCAATCCAGCCGGATATAAGCTCGCCGAGGCCGAAGTCCAGTGCATTTCCAAGTGGCTCTTGCCGAACCAACTGTTGAAGGTGAGCCCCGTTTCCTGCGGAGGCGCGGAATGGGACAAAACGTGGGGCTGGGATTACCCACTCACGACAATGACTGCCGCGCGGGTGGGTGAACCGGAAACCGCGATCGATGCGCTGCTGATGGATGTGCCGAAGAATCGCTATCTGGCCAATGGCCACAACCATCAAGACCAGCGGCTACCAGTCTACCTCCCCGGCAACGGTGGTTTGCTAACGGCGGTGGCCATGATGGCCGCCGGTTGGGATGGAGCACCCGAGAGGCACGCCCCCGGTTTTCCCGACAACGGCCAGTGGCGGGTGCGCCGGGAAGGTTTGCATCCTGTGCCGTGAAGGGCAGCCACAACTCTTGGGAAAGCTATTAGCTTCCGATGCGCATCTGATCGTTGATCCACTTTTCTAGTTCTTCCCAATCGACCGGAGGCAGCGATTTAATATCCGGTCGCAGGCGTTTCGCTTCGCGGACATAGACGTGATGAATATCGGCCTGGGGCTTGTCGGTGTTCCAGTGCAACAAAATGCGCACGCACAGCGGCAGACTCCCTGGAACGGTCATTTCGTGCCCACAGAGGAGCGGCACGTCGAGCAGCCCCAATTGCCGTGCCGCCATGGCCGGAAATTCGGCGTCGATGTCGGGCGTCGTCGTGAAAATCGCGCTGGCCACGTCTGCCGATTGAATCCCGTTCTGCCGCAACATAAGTGCCAACAATTGACGTGTCGCCGTCAAAATTTCCTCTCGATCATTGCGATCGAGCGTGGTCGCTCCTCGAACACCGCGGCAGGGCATTTGTGAATCTCAGGCTAACGGCAATAAAGAACTTTGTGGCGGCAGCTGTAGAGACAGCTTAATCAGCCTAGTGCGGAAAAGTAAGTTGCCCCACGATTTTCTCACGACTTCCCAATCGATTGTCCATAATCATGGAATCGGAAGAACCGGGAAACTCCCCTATTTTTTGGGTGTTAGAGGCTAGCACTCAGAATTCCTCGCCAGAATTTTCGCGAGCCGTTGACAGCCAGCTGCCGATTGCTAGAATCACGAGTCTCCCATGAATTCTCAGGTTTCGACCCGGGGACTTTCATGAGGGACCTTTCAGGCGTATATTAGCTTGAAAGTAATTTGCTCTTTGACAATTCGGTAAGTGACTTCTAACAATTTCTTGAGATTGTGAGTTCCTCTTTGTAGGTACTCATAATTTTCGAGTTATGCCAGCACAAGACTGTACGAGCGTCGGCTGCGAGTAATTCACGCAGACGAAGCTTTTCAAACACTTTAAAATTGGCTCTTTAACTGGCTCAGCCGCGATTCAACGAATCGCATGGTTGCGCGAGTTTAAGTATACATTAATTGAAGGGTTTGATCCTGGCTCAGAATGAACGTTGGCGGCATGGATTAGGCATGCAAGTCGAGCGAGAAGGATTCTGAAGCTTGCTTTGGAATCTGGAAAGCGGCGCAAGGGAGAGTAACGAGTAGTTATCTACCCCAAGGCCCGGAATAGCTGCGGGAAACTGCAGGTAATGCCGGATAATATCCCCGGATCAAAGGTGTGATTCCGCCTTGGGAGGAGACTGCTTTGTACTAGCTTGTTGGTAGGGTAATGGCCTACCAAGGCTACGATGCATAGCGGGCGTGAGAGCGTGGCCCGTCTCACTGGGACTGAAACACTGCCCAGACACCTACGGGTGGCTGCAGTCGAGAATCTTCGGCAATGGGC
>JBGTEU010000599.1:0-3876 GCA_041747595.1 Bythopirellula sp. | reverse complement strand
AAAGACTTCGGCGGCTCGCATTTTGGCCAAAGCGCTCAACTGCGAGCAAGGCCCCACGCCGACCCCCTGCAACGAGTGTGAAATCTGTCAGGGGGTGACTGCTGGCAGCGATGTCGACGTCGTCGAAATCGACGGTGCCAGTAATCGGGGTATCGATGACGTGCGTCAATTGCGTCAGAACGTCGCGGTACGTCCGAGTCGAGCCCGCTACAAAATCTACATCATCGACGAAGTTCACATGGTGACCAAGGATGCGTTCAATGCGCTGCTCAAAACCTTGGAGGAACCCCCCGAACATGTGAAGTTTATTTTCGCCACGACCGAGGCGAACAAGATTCCGATCACGATTCTTTCGCGTTGTCAGCGTTTCGATTTCGCGGGGATCGAGTCGACCGCGATCCAGACGCGACTGGCTCAAATCGCCGCGGCCGAGGGGGTCGCCATCGAACCCGACGCGCTGCAAATTTTGGCAATGCGGGCGGCCGGTTCCATGCGCGACAGCCAATCGCTCCTGGAACAACTGCTGTCCGGGAGCGGCAGTTCCATCACCGCCGCCGACGTGACCCAAATGCTCGGCATTGCCCCGGCGGCACGCTTGAGCCAACTCATTTTGCCCCTGGTGAATCGCGACGCGGCCACGGCGCTTGCCGAACTCGATGCCGCGATTGCTGAGGGGGCCGACGTCGGCCAGTTGGTCGATCAGCTTCTGGGTTATTTCCGCGACGTGATGACCCAGGCCGTCGGTTGCGATGAAAGCCGATTGCTCTACGCCCTGCCAAGCCAACGGCAGGAAGTCCGCGAAATTGCCGAGCGATTGGGGGTGCAAACGCTGCTTGCCATCGTTCAGGTTCTCGATCAAGCCGCCGCACGGATGCGGATCAGCACCCACACCCGCACGTTGGCCGAGATGGCGGTGGTGCGGATTTGCAGTTTGGAGAATCTCGACGAACTCGCGAGTCTCATCGAACAACTGCGGGAAGGGACGTTCAATTCGAGCGCTCCGGCAGTAAAAAAAAACTCCTCCCCTAGCTCGGCGGTCTCTCGGCCGGTGACTTCGTTAAGTTCTTCAGTCGCGATGGCCCCTGCCCCGGCTGTTGAGGGCCTGGAAAGTGCCGCGTCGACGAATGGCCACCACATGGAATCCGCAGTCTCGGTTCCGACAGTCGCGCTCACGAGCGAGAACGTAGCTCTGGTCTGGAAGCAGGCGCTCGGATTTCTTGCCTCCGACAGCCTGGTTTCCGACTTTGCGGAACAGGTGAATGAAGTGAGTGTTGATGAAATGGGGCGACTCGTTTTAGTAGTTCCCAATGACTTGCTGCGTGGGCAATGTGAGAAGCCTGCCAAGCGGGCCCACTTTGAATCCGCCCTGGAGAGTGTCACCGGGAGTCGTGTCTCGCTGGTGTTTCAATCGCGCAAGCGGGCGGATGCCCCCGTGGCGGCGACATCCCCCGCCCCCTCGCGGCGGCAACAACAGGCCGACGTGGCGGCGCAGCCGTTTGTGAAGAAGGCGTTGGAACTTTTTGACGGCGATCCGCATAGAATACGTTATGTCCCACCGGTGGAATAAAAAGAGAACGGAGTGATGCTTATGCTCAAAGGCTTAGGAAATCTTGCCAACTTGGGGAACCTGATGAAACAGGCCCAAGAAATGAGCGGCAAGATGCAACAACTCACCGAGGAGCTTAAGACCAAGCGGGTCAGCGGTTCTGCCGGGGCTGGCTTGGTTGAGGTTGAGGCGAACGGCGTCGGGGAGATTCTGGCCGTGCGAATTGATCCCTCGTTGTTTGCCAAACAGGATCGCGAGTTTGTGGAAGATTTGCTCCCCGTGGCGATCAACTCCGCACAGCAGAAATCGAAGGAGCTTTATGCCCAGCAAATGCAGTCACTCACGGGTGGGTTGAATCTGCCGGGACTCAGCGAAGCGCTCGGTCAATTCGGAAACACGCCCCCTGAGTGAGCGTCGTGGTGAAGCACGACTTGTCGCCTGTCAAGGGACAAGTGCGGCAGACGGTATATTTTTGCCGTGCGGCCTAGGGAAGCTTTCTGTCTCGTTCCGAGGCCCTGGCGAGATTCTTTCCGCACGGAGCGAATAATTGCAGTAGAATTGAAGCAGGCTTTGTGTCCGTGGGACAGGAAAGTTTGCTTGCCAGCAGCGCCGCCAAATCGCTTGGCAAGTTTGACCTACGGGCGGCAACGGCATTATGCTAATAGTCGGAGACGCGATTGCCGTTCTCCACCAATGTCACACAGTTAAATCAGAAACCGTACGATGCGATTATCTCTTGGCCAACACATGCACATGGCTCAGAAGCAGGTGCTTGCACCGCGGATGATCCAGTCCATGGGGATCCTGCAGTTGCCGATCATGGCCCTGCAGGAGCGCATCGAGCAAGAGATGGAAGACAACCCCGTGCTCGACCAGGTCGAGTACACGGACGAGCCGGCCGAGTTCGAAGAAGAAGTCGTCAATCCCGACGCTCCGACCGATTCGGAACGGGAGATGGTTGTTGCCAACGACAACAACAATGAGGACGATTTCGAGCGGCTGCTCAATATGACCGACAATCTACCCGACGAGTACGAGGAGCGCAGTCGCCCCTCGCGGGGGCAGATGGAAGCCGAGTCCGACCGCCAGCACGATGCGATGGCCAACATGGTGTCGCGTCCTGAGTCGCTCCTCGACTACTTGGATCACCAACTCAGTTGGTTCGATTTGAGCGAACCGCTCAAGAAAATGTGCGAGCGGATCATTTACAATCTCGACACGAACGGCTATTTGAAATCGCCACTCGAGGAATTGATCCCTCCGCCTCCGGCCGAGGTGAACGGCAATGTCCAAGCTTGGCGGGCCGATCAGTTGAAGCTCGCCGAGGAAGCGCTCGCCATCGTGCAGCGGCTCGACCCGCCCGGAATCGCGGCGCGGAGTCTCAAAGAATGCCTCATGCTTCAGCTCACTCCGGGGCTGTTGTTCTTTGAAGAACTCCTCGTGTTGATCGAGAATCACCTCGAAGACTTGGAAAACAATCGCCTGCCGTTGATCGCTAAGAAAACCGGCTACTCGATTGAAACCATTCAAGAAGCCTGGGAAGACCTGCGGACCTTGAAGCCCAAGCCGGGTGCAGAGTTCAGCGAAACTTTCGCCCCCATGGTCACGCCCGACGTCTACGTCGATCGCAAGGAAGGGGGCGGCTACGAGGTGCGTCTGGAAGATACTCAGCTTCCCTCGCTGTACATCAGCCCCACCTACCGCAAGCTGCTGCAAGATCCCGAGACCAACGCCGAAACCCGCGAGTACATTAAGCGTAAAGTCAACTCGGCGCAGTGGATTATCGAGGCCATCGAGCAACGCCGCAGCACCTTAACGCGCGTCTCGCAGGCGATTGTCGATCATCAAATGAGTTTTCTCGACAATGGCCCCGATCATATCGAGCCACTTAAGATGCAGCAAATCGCCGACAAGGTGGGAGTGCACGTCACCACGGTGAGTCGAGCCGTCGACGATAAATGGATGCAAACCCCGCGGGGCATTTTCCCGTTGAAGCGGTTTTTTGTGGGCGGCACCACCAGCGCCGACGGCGAGGAAGTCGCTTGGGACAAGGTCCGGATCAAGCTGCAGGAAATCGTCGATAACGAAGACAAGACCAAGCCACTGAGTGACGATGCCTTGGTGGAAGAACTCGCTAAGGCGGGGATCACGGTCGCCCGCCGCACGGTCACCAAGTATCGCAAGGCGATGGATATCCCCAGCAGCCGCCAACGGCGCGATTGGACCGAGGCGAATCAATAGCGATTGCCGGCAGTCGCTCATACCGACTCGATGTAAAGTCCCCTTCTGCGGCGTTCGTCGCGGCGGGCATCGTCGATGATGTTCGCCAC
>JBGTEU010000598.1:0-4098 GCA_041747595.1 Bythopirellula sp. | reverse complement strand
CGCGCCGTTTATTTTCGCCAAGCGCGCAATGGTATGTGGATTCGTGCTGCATTGTTGGCTTCGATTTTCGGCGTCGATCACCAAATCTCGCGGTTCTTTCACGACGAATACAGCGAGTGGCACGACTACAACAAACCCGCCGTCCGGCCGTGAACTTAAATTCCCCTCCTTTTCAGGGAGGGGCTAGGGGAGGGTTCTTTGCGTTACGATTAAGTCTCGGCCCACCCCAAACCCCACCCCACAGTAAAGGGGAGGGGGATTATTTGGAACTCGCATGGCACTCATCATCGACGGCTATAATCTGCTCCACGTCACAGGAATCGTGGGTGACGCAATCGGGGCAGGGGGGACGTTTCAGCGTTCCCGTGAAGCACTGCTCAATTTTCTCGCCGCATCAATTCCGGAACCAGAGCTTGTTCAGACGACCATCGTGTTTGATGCCGCGGATGCCCCGCCCGGTTTGCCGCGGATCCTCACTCACAAGGGGATGACCGTCCGCTATGCGTCGGATTACATCGATGCCGATGCACTCATCGAACAATTAATCGCTGAGCACCATGTGCCACGCTCACTGCTGGTGGTTTCGAGCGATCATCGCATCCAACGAGCTGCCCGACGCCGTCGTGCCGCATTCATGGACAGCGACCGGTGGTATTCCGAGCTTTGGCAGCGCCGCATCGCGACACAACAATCCGTCGAAGGCGCCCAGCTCGATAAGCCCGTGGCGCAACTCACCGCCGAGGAAATTGAATATTGGGTCGCTAAATTCACCGCGGGGGAAACGAAGCCGACCGAACAGCCCCCGTCGGATCCGATCAATCCCTTCCCGCCTGGCTACGGCGAAGACTTGCTCGGCAAGTAAATCGTGAAGGTCGCTCCCCGCGACTTCTCGGACGAAACGACGACGTCGCCGCCGTGCTCGGTAACGATTCGCCAGCACTTCGAGAGCCCAAATCCTAGGCCGCGGCCTGCTTCGCGACCTGAAAAAAACGGATCGAACAGGTGCTCGCGAATTTCCGGCGAAATGCCCGGCCCCGTGTCGCTAATTTCGATAACGGCACGTTTTTCACCGGCCAAGGTTTCTTGATGGGCGCTGAGCGACACCGTGCCTTCGCGTCCGATCGCTTCAAGCGCATTTACACAAACCGCTTTGATGGCAACCTCAAGCTGCTCGGTGTCCGCGAGAATTTGAACCGGCTCGGCCGGCAATCGCAGATCAAACTCAATCTGCCGTTCCTTGGCCTCGGCAGTGAGTTCGCTCACCAACTTGCACGAGAGTTCGTTGAGATCAACCGATTCAAGCACCAGTTGCGGCGGCCGCGCGAAAAGCATGAGGTCCGAGATCATCTCATGCGCGCGCAACGCCTGCTGATGAATTGCTTCGAGCGCGCGGCGGCGCTCCGGATGAGCTTCATCGCGGAGCAGCGTTTGCGCCCGAGCGGCAATGTTGGCCAAGGGGTTGTTGATCTCGTGGCTGGCGCCGTAAGCAAGCTCTTTGAGCGCGTCGAGCTTTTGCCGTTCTAATTCACGCATGGATAACATTGCGTGCGCCAATGAAACTGCATCCACTCAATGCTCCACGGCCAAGCATCGCTCAAGCCGATATGATTTCGACGTCCAGCAATTGGCAGATGCGATTAATTAAGTCATCCACGTCGAATGGCTTTTTCATGAAATCGTTGGCACCTGCGTCGCGAAGCTCTTGAATCTTCGCTTGCTCGACCATTCCCGAAATGCAAATGATCTTCACGTCGTCCATCGACTTTTCGCTTCGCACTAGCGTGCAGACCTCTTTGCCGTTGATGTCCGGCAGCATCACGTCGAGCACGACCAGGTCGGGACGGAATTCCTTGATCAACATACCCGCGCCAAAGCCGTTGTTCACGCTACGGATCTCGAACCGACCATCGCGTTCCAGGGCGTCGACAATCAGCTCGACCAGATCTTCGTCGTCATCGACAACCAGCACCTTGCGGCGACCGCTATCGAGCGCATCCGTGGGAATGCCGTTATCTCGCATAAAAGCATACAGCTGTTCGCGGGGAATACGGCGAAAACGACTTCCCGGCACGCGAAAGCCCTTGAGTTGTCCAGAGTCGAAGCAACGAATAATCGTTTGCTGGCTTACCTTGCAAATTTTCGCAGCTTCGCCGGTCGTGAATACGGTCTTCATAGCTCGAACCACCTCTCTCCTTAGTCGATGGTGAATTGACCTGTGGGCTTTGTGGGGAGGATTGAGCCAAACTCGTAGGTAACGCCAATCATCCTCTGCTTCTCTCTCTTATGGCTTTGAGTTCATAAAATGGGGATCAAGTTGAGTTGCTAGCCCGCTGAAGTATGCACGAAGCTGGAGTACGCATTTTTCCATAACCTTCGTTGCCGACTCAAATAGGCGAAGCTCTTTAGACGGCAATGTTCTCCGTGTCTGCCGATATCCCCTGAATTGCCAATTGACCGAATTATAGCCGCCGCTACCAAGGCGTCAACAGAGATAAGTTTGTCTTAACACATTGAAGTATTTGCACTTAAGTGTTTTAGCAGCTTGGTCGTCGAAAAATTCTCAAAGCTGCTCGCAGCTTAGCGCCGTATACCCTTCCCCCCAAAATGCACCATCAAAAGGGCAATATCGGCCGGAGTGATCCCGCTGATCCGGCTGGCTTGCGCGAGATTCACTGGCTGAATCCGCTGGAACTTCTCACGGGCCTCCGCGCGAAGCTGCGTGAGCCGGGCATAATCGAAGCCTTGGGGAATTCGTTTCTCGGCCAACCGCTTTTGCCGATCAACTTCCACGGACTGCCGAGCCACATAGCCGGCGTACTTGAAATCGTTGAGGACTTGCTCGGCAGCTTGCCGGCTTAGGCTTTCCAGGCTTGGCACGAGCTCAATAACGTCATTCCACCCAATTTCTGGCCGGCGTACAATTTGCGCGATGGGCGTGCCCTGATGACGAGTTGTGTTCAAAAGCTCGATGGCCGAATCGATCTCAGACAACTTACGCTCAAAACGCTCGTGGCGCTGGTCGTCAATTAAGCCGCATTGATGCCCAAGGAGCGTTAATCTTCGGTCGGCATTGTCGTGTCGCAGGAGTAAGCGATACTCCGCACGGCTGGTAAACATGCGATAGGGCTCGTCGACGCCACAGGTGACCAGATCGTCGATCAGCACGCCGATATACGCTTGATCGCGGTCGAGCACTAGGGGCTCTGCGCCTCGCAAAGTAAGCACGGCATTGGCACCGGCGATTAATCCCTGAGCGCCGGCTTCTTCGTAACCGGTCGTACCGTTGATTTGGCCCGCGAAAAATAAGCCATCGACCAACTTCGACTCCAAATTGGTCCGCAGTTGTTCGGGTGGCGCGTAATCATATTCCACCGCGTAGCCGTAACGCATGATCTGGGCGTTTTCTAGACCGGGGATCAGCTTGAACATCGCATCCTGCACGTCGCGCGGCAGACTCGTCGACACGCCGTTCACGTAAACTTCCCGCGTGTTGCGTCCTTCAGGCTCCAAGAACAACTGATGCTGCGACTTGTCGGCGAACCGTACGATCTTGTCTTCAATCGACGGGCAATATCGCGGGCCGGTCCCTTGAATCTGACCGCTATACATCGGCGCGCGGTGCAAATTCGCGCGGATCAAATCATGCACCGCTTGATTGGTGTAGGTGATGTAGCAAGGGAGTTGTTCGACTTCGAGTTTGTCATTGAGAAACGAAAACGGCTGGGGATCGTCATCCCCCGGCTGCATTTCCGTTTTACTCACGTCAATCGTGCGACCGTTGAGCCGTGGCGGCGTGCCGGTTTTAAAGCGTTCGAGGCGAATTCCCAATCGACCCAGCGCGCCGCTGATGCCGCCGGTGGTGCCTTCCCCCGCGCGACCACCGGGGGTCTTAGTTTCTCCCGTGTGCATCAAGGCCTGCAGGAATGTGCCGGTGGTCAGCACGATGGTCCTCGCGCGGTAAATTGCGTCACCGCGGACGGCGACCCCCACGATTCGTGGCCGTTCAGCGCCAGCTTCGGTGAGCAAATCCTCGACGACTTCTTGCCGCAGCGAAAGATTCGGCTCGTCTTCGACAAGCCGTTTGATCTCGGCTTGATA
>JBGTEU010000597.1:0-1998 GCA_041747595.1 Bythopirellula sp. | reverse complement strand
CACACGTGGGCATCCGCGGCGAACGGATCAACTGGAAAGGCAGCCACTGCCAGTCCCCAATCGGCACGGGCGTTTTCACGGATCGCTTCAGCCATTGCCATTGCGACGACGGGATCGCCGGGTTCGGCACCGTCACGGAGCGCACAGAGGGAATTGAGCTGCGCAAAATTCTCGATCACGGCACCACGCAGAAAAGTGTTAGCGTTCGGATCGAGTGCCGAAAGCCACTCCGCGATCTTCCCGGCGGTCGCCCATTCCGCCACCGCGAGCGTCTGACCACGCTCTGCGAGTAAGCGCATCACAACATGCTCAAGCTCATCGTCTTCCTCGCCGAATACTAGCTCACCTAAGAATTCACGTATTACAGCTATCGTTGGCTCCATAGATGACAAGCAAGTAGTCTCATCGAGACCCATGGCCGTGATGCGCAGGGTGATCGTAGCATCGCTCACGGTAATTCCCACCTTGGGCTCGCGCCCCCGGCGAATAAGGTCGGGGAGCATCGCTTCGAGCTGGCTTTCGCCCGTGCCAAAACATTTGATCCGGCGGTGGCGAATCACCCCCTGCTCGGGGCGGAGTTCGTTGATTCGCACGGCCACGGTCGACTGCCACATTTCGTGCATTTCGACCGGCACACCGGGAAGCGCAAACACCACGCACGGCGGTCGCCCCTCCCGCATCACAATCATTTCGATTCCCGGCGCGGTACCGTGCTCGTTCGGAATGGGCATGGCACCCTCGGGAAAGTCCGCCTGTACGCTGTTTCGTTCCGGCATTTCCCGGCCACGGGCTTTAAACAGTCGCTCAATGTGCGTGAGTGATGCCGCATCGCGCCACAATTTGGTCCCTGTGGCGGCAGCGAGCGCGTCGCGGGTAAGGTCATCGGCCGTTGGACCCAAACCGCCGGTAGCGACAATAATATCGGCTCGTTCAATGGCCGCGCGAAACACGGCAACATTATCGGCCAGCTCGTCACCAACCGTGGTATGAAACGCCACCTCGATGCCGAGTTCCGTAAGCCGCTGGCTGAGCCATTGGCTGTTGGTATCCAGCCGCTGGCCCGTGGTAATTTCATCGCCGATGGCTAGGACTTCCGCTCTCATATTGAGCAGTGTCGTGTGTGCGGCGCGAATTGGGAAGGGCTTTTCCTAGCCTTCGCCTAGCGGCTGAAACTATGTTAAAATGTCAATATGACGAAAATACTTGAACAAGCCATCGAACGTTTGAAACAGATGCCCGAGGATCGGCAGGATTCTTTGGCTCAACTTTTGATGCACGAAATTGATGAAGACGAGCGCTGGCAACAGACAACAGCAAGTCACGCTGGCAAGCTTCAAGGATTTGTTGAAGATGTTTTGGAGGCCGAGCGCCGCGGCGAATGCGAGCCGCTTGACCCGGATCGCTTGTGATCTCTCGTTTGCATCCAAATTTTCGCCGCGACTTTGCCAAACTGCCTCGCGAAATTCAGCAGCGCGCCAAGGTGGCCTACCGACGATTCCAAGTCGATCCCTCTCATCCCGGCCTACAATTCAAAGCTCTTCACACAAAGCTGGCCCTGTGGTCTGTAAGAGTGACTGACTCCTATCGAGCGGTAGGCGTTCGAGAATCCGATGACAAAATCGTCTGGTTCTTTATCGGTACTCACGCGGAATACGAACGATTGCTCGCAAATCTCTGAGAGCCGCTAAGCCGCGAGCGTCTTATTTCACGACTGTGAACCCAAAGCTTGTGCGGGGGCCGCGGCGGTAACCGCGGTGATAGCCAAAGTGGGGATGGCAAACGGGCGGGCCGTAGTAATGCTCTTCCACGATCACCGGTGGCGGACCCTGGGCCATCATCATCGGGGCCGGCATCGGCGGACTCTGCATCACTTGAATCACGTCGGTCGAAACTCCCTGGTTGTGAAGATAAATCACGTCGGCGGCAGCCAAGGGACGTGCCACGCCCGACGTGCGGACATAATTCTGGATGAGAAGCGGATCGACTCCCGAGCGGCTC
>JBGTEU010000596.1:0-7751 GCA_041747595.1 Bythopirellula sp. | reverse complement strand
GGTATTTCGCTTCGACAATAACGGCCTTGAGCTCATTGCGCGGGAAGGCAGCGGCAACGTTCCCGCAGTAGCGGGGGCCAACTTTCAATCATTTAGTGCGGTCGCCATCGACGATCAGGCCAATGCCCTGGTCCGTGGCACGTTGACCCAGGCGGGCATTGTTGGCTCCAGTAACAACCAAGGATTGTGGCGTTATTCCACAAGCGGAGCCTTGTTGGCAAGGACCGGTTCAGGAGCCGTACCAGGTATCGCCTCGGCGAATTTCAGTTCGCTGCCGACCGTGGGATTGAGATTCTCGGGTGACGGGCGAATGCCGCTTTCGGGTTCGTTGGCAGTGGGAACTGGTGGGGTTGGCAGTTCAACTGATCGTGGGCTTTGGTCGTACTTTGATACGTCGGGCACACTCATCAGCCGGGAAAGCACACACGTCGCTCCAGGTTTCTCGTCTGAAACCTTCATTACATATGGTCCCCACTCGATCAACGATAATAATCAAATCGTCATGACGGGCGTGCTCAATATGGGCGGCGTTATCACTGCCACTAACCGGGCTGGAATCTGGGTCTTCTCTCCCACGGAGGGTAATCTGCTCGTGGCCCGCGCTGGGATGAACGACGCACCCGGCTTGGCGGGAGCTTCGTTCACACAGTTTATTGAGCCGGTCATTAACAACAGTGGCCAAGTTGCGTTCTCTGCCGTTGATTCTGCCACGCAATCAGGGCTATGGCTCTATACCGAAAATAACGGCGTGCTAATTGCCCGCACAAGTGGCGGCGTACCGGACGTGCCAGGAGCAAGCTTCACGTCATTCACCTCTCACGCCTTGACCGATTCCGGCGAACTCTTTTTCGTTGGCATGATCACCCCAGAGATCGGTCCGGAACCCAATAACAAGGGAATTTGGCAAATGAATGGCACCGAGCGAGACCGCGTAATCTTCCGCAATGGAAGCGGAAATGTACCTGGAGTTCCCGACGCGAACTTCGCGGATTTCACCGCCATTGCGGCGAACGAGGTGGGCTCGTTAGCCGTGAATGCGAGCCTGTCACTCATTGCCGGGGGAGTCACCGCCGACAACGACACGGGCCTCTGGTTGGTCGATCCGGAGGGTGATGCTTCGCTCGTCGCCCGTGAAGGAGATTCCTTGGCTGGTCGCACAATCGCATCGCTCTCCTTCACAAGCGGTTCCGGCGGTAGCGACGGCCGCACGACGGGATTCAATGCACTCAATCAGCTTCTCTTTCAAGCGACTTTTACTGACGGCACATCGGGATTGTTTCTGTACACGCCAACGACAACGACGTACTTGGAAGCCGATTTTAACAAGGACGGATACGTCGACGAAACCGACCTTCAGTTGTGGCAAGAAGGCTTCAACCTTTCAAACGCGGGCGATGCCGACGGTGACGGCGATACCGATGGTGCAGATTTTTTAATTTGGCAGCGGCAATACACCGGTTCCGCGGCTCAAGCAGGTTCGTTGCCCGTTCCCGAACCAAGTGTCTGGTGGTTGTTTGCCATGGCCCTCTGCCTTTCACAACACCGCAACTCGCTGTCCGCTGGTCACAATTCCTAGGGGTCAATCCGACTCCTGCCGTCACGACCTGCATTCTCGGCACAACTTGCGCCTTCCTTAATCTTTATGTCGCTCTACACTTCACCGACAGTCTCCGTCGATAGCACTACAAACGAGACCTCACAGTGATACTGCCATGATTTCCCGACGCGCAGCCCTGGCCACCGGGGCAATTTTTTTCGCCACCGCCTTTTGTCAGCCGCTCGGTGCCAGTGCGGCCTCCGCGGAACAAACAAACGTCTCGCGGGACGGGCGCCTGCGACTGAGTTGCGGCCGGATGCTCGGCTATCATCAGTATGGGAACCCCAGCGGTCCACTGGTCTTTTACTTTCACGGCACACCCGGCTCGCGATTGGAAGCCGGGCTCATCGAGCACGAAGCCGCCATGGCAGGTATTCATTTCGTGGCGGTTGACCGTCCCGGCATGGGTCGTTCGAGCTATTATGCTGGCCGGCGAGTATGCGACTGGCCCCACGACGTCGAAGAACTCGCCGCCGCGCTCGGTTACAACGGCACCTCCTTCGGCATTGTTGGCATGTCGGGGGGCGCACCTTATGCCAGCGTTTGTGCCCGCATGATTCCGCATCGACTCACTCACGTTGCCATCGTGTCGGGACACGCAGAGCTGGGAGCGCCGGGCGTGAGCGCCGGCAGCGAAGATAAAATCATCGCTCTTGTGACTCGCCGACCCCGGTTGTCGCGATTAGGTCTCAACCTGGTCTCGCGTCGGCTCGATCGCCGCCCCGAGAAGGTCATCGAGAAGGTCACCGAAAATTGGTCTGCCGCTGACCGCAATCTGGTTCTTTGCAATCAACGGTATTACCGAAACTTGGTCGCCAACCTCAACGAAGCCGTCCACTGCGGCACCCACGGACTTGTGACCGACATACGCTTGCTTGCCTGCGATTGGGGTTTCGAGCTGTGCCACATTCAAAACGTGAGCGTCTCGATCTGGCAAGGTGGCTGCGATCGGATTGCCCCGCCTTCGACGGGCCGGTACTTTCACAGCCAAATTGCCGGCAGCGAGTACCACTTCGATCCGCAAGCAGGGCACGTGACGATGCTCAAATGGCATGCGCCCGAGATACTGGCTCGCTTTCACAATCCGTGATCTTCACGCCCGCGGGTGAAATTGCTGGTGGACTTTCTTGAGCCGCGAATGATCGACGTGGGTGTAAATTTGCGTGGTGGCGATGCTCGCGTGGCCGAGCATTTCTTGCACTTGCCGCAGGTCGGCGCCGCCGGCGAGCAGATGCGTGGCGAAACTATGCCGCATTGAATGCGGGCTGATTTCCGCCGGCATCCCGGCGCGAAGAGCGTATTTCTTGATAAGTTCCCAAATCCGCTCGCGCCGCAAGGCGGCCCCGCGTGGTGAAAGAATCACCGTGTCGCTCGGCGGATTGCGTCGCACTGCCAATTTGGGGCGCTCCACTTGCAAATACTTTTCGACCGCGGCAATCGCTCGCCGACCCAACGGCACCACGCGCTGCTTGTCCCCCTTGCCGTGACAAATGCAAAATCGCTCCTCCAAGTGCATGTCGCGCATCCGCAAGGCTGCCAATTCCGACACCCGGCAACCCGTGGCGTACAAGAGTTCCAGAATTGCCCGATCACGCAACCACCATCCATCGGCGGCGCGGGGCGCGGCGAGAAGTTCTTCCACTTGCGCTACCGACAAGACTTGCGGCACTTTCTGCCACAGTTTTTGCGTTCCCAACAGCTCCGCCTGATTGTCGGTGATCGCCCCTTCGAGCTGCAGATATCGAAAAAAGACCTTCAGCGACGCCACGTGCCGTGTCACGCTTTTGGGGGCCAGCGTTTGCTCGGCGAGCCAGGAGGGATAGCCGGAGAGTTCCCCGACTGACAAACTTTGCATCCGCCGCGAACCCAGCCACTTAAAGAATCGCGCGAGATCGCGCCGATAGGCTTCCACGGTGTTGGCGGCCAAGTGACATTCCGTGCGGATGTAGTCGGCAAAATCTTCCTGCCACCGCGACGCCTCCCGATCGGCGGCCTCGCGGCGGGGCTTCAAGATTTTGCGTTGAGCTTTCATACCACAGTTATCGGTATTCCGCGATTACGTATGCCAGCAATTGTCATCCCGAGAGAGGCTCGCCGACCGAGGGATCTGGGTTCACACTGTTTTCGTGTGGATAACGTGCGAAAGTTGACGCCAGATTCCTCTAGTCGCACGGCTCCTATCGGAATGACAGAAGATTAAACCGTGTGCTAGACTTTTACGGTTGCACTGATTATCCGCACGCCGATCCGGTCCCGCCCATGCAAAACGTCATCATCGACCAGCCCTACGAGTTCGTGCCGCCCGTGTATGGCACATTCTGGCCGTGGCTGATGCACCAGTATCTCAAGCGTTACTTGCGGAAGTCGTTCGGCGTTCATTCCGTCGAATGCCGTGATGCACACTTGCTGCAAGCATCGGTCGACGCCGGAAATGGCATCCTGATCGCTCCCAATCACTGCCGGATGTCCGATCCCCTCACACTCGGCTACCTCTCGCGCGTAATCAAGCGCGACATGCATGCGATGGCCTCGTGGCATTTGTTCAAGCAAGATCGGCTCAAGCGTTTTGTGCTGCGGCGAATGGGGGCGTTCAGCGTCTACCGCGAAGGACTCGACCGCCGCGCCATCGACACCGCCGTCGATATTCTGATCGCCGGCAAACGGCCACTCGTGGTGTTTGGCGAAGGGGCCGTCTCGCGGCATAACGACGTGCTGATGCCGATGATGGATGGCATCTCGTTCATCGCCCGCACCGCCGCCAAGCGCCGCGAAAAGCTTGGCACCCCGGGGGGCGTGGTGGTGCATCCCGTCGCCATTCGGTATTTCTTTCAAGGCGACGTGGCCAAGGCCGTCGAACCGGTGCTCGAAGAAATCGAATCGCACTTTTCCTGGTATCCACAACAAGATCGCCCGCTCACGCGCCGTTTGCAGCAAATCGGCCAGGCACTCTTATCGCTCAAGGAAATCGAGTACTTCGGCCAAGCCCGCGCGGGCGACTTTTATCAACGGGTCGATGCCCTGATCGAAGACGTGCTCGCCAAGTTGGAAAAAGAATGGCTGATCAAGGAGAAGGAAGAAGGGGTCGTCGCCCGTGTGAAAGCGATTCGCTCCGCCATCTTACCCGGCATGATCAACAACACGATCTCCGTCGAGGAACGCGGGCGGCGCTGGAAGCAACTCGCGGCCTGCTACTACGTGCAACAAATGTCGCACTATCCGCGGAACTACGTTCGCAACTCGGAACGCAACATCCCCGAGCACATTCTCGAAACAGTCGAACGCTTCGAAGAAGACTTCACCGACAATGCGAGAGTGCATGGTCCGTTGCACGTCGTGGTTCAAGTCGGCAAAGCGATCCCCGTCGCCAGCCACCGCGACCGCAGCGCCACCGGCGACCCCATCATGAACGGCATCCGCACGCAACTCACCGAGATGCTGACGAAGTTGTCCGAAGAGTCGCCGAAGATATGATTCGCGCACAATAGCCGCCGACCTACGCATCGACTGGATCTCCAATGACAGATGTTTTGTTTCCGTTCCGTGGATACAATTAGCATAATGATGATCTGCTTACACTCAAGCTGAACACAAAGCCAATATGGCACGAAAGATACTCAGATTCTTGACGGCGTGTTCAGCAGGAATCCTGTTCTTATCAATCGCTCTATTTCCGCTTAGCTTATTCACAAGCTTTCCCGAGATAGAGGACGATGGTGTCATAGACCATTGGTCTGTTCCAATCGGTGGGCGCTTACGCTGCATTCCGTTAGGAGGCAGACTCTGGGTATTTACCGGAGACTACCCATACCAGGGCAGCATACTGACCCTGAGTGACGGGAATCAGGTAAGTTGGGGTGGAGCGTGGACGACTGAAATAACCGACTGGGAATGGGTGTCCGGCTCGAATGGAATTAGCCAATCATCATTTATTGACAAAGACGGCAAGAACAGAGGTAAAGCAAGATACGGCGACTTTCCAGGGATTTACTATCGACATTTTGAATGGTTGAACGCTGACGAGCCTTGGACTACTTTGAGCGTGTCCCTTTTCTATCCACTTGTTTTGTCAGCGATTCTGCCGGTCTTTTGGTTATATAGAAAAGTGCGTGCCTCGATGTTACCGAAGAATTAGTTCGCCACGGACCAACACGGATGAAACACGGACAAGAACAAACCTGTCTTCATCCGTGTCCTTCCGTGTTTCATCCATGGCTAATATTTCTTTTCGTGTTTTTCGTCTCTTTCGTGGCCTACTCTCCGCGATCTCTCCGCCTCTGCGTTAAAAACTCCGGGCGCTGACGCTGACGGCTCGCCAGCGGCTTGCCCGCTGCGTAAGATGTCCTAGGTTCAAGACGAACATTACTCGGGGGAGATTATGGCGACGCGCGATACGCTTGGCGGGATCATTCACACTTATCAAAAGTACGATCCCCAGCGGTTCCCTAGCCCCACCCAGCCGGCGCCCGACATGGTCTCGTCGGCATTCGAACACATGTTGATGTACGGCCAGCACCGCGAGCTGACCGAGGAAGAACTCGCCCGGGCCGTGCGGATCGATCCGAGCCAATTCTCCAGCCTTGGCCCCAGCATCGACGCGCTTCTCGCGATTCTCAAGGAACGTAAGCGCAAGATTCTCGAACGGTTTGAAACCCGCAAGGTCCGCCGCCGGGCCCACAGTGCGTTTGTCGAGGATGCCCAAAGCATCGACCCGCCGCGCAAGCATCGCGATCAATATCGCGCCGCGATTCAGAACGAACAGCTCCGCGATTTGCAGCGACTGTGGTACGCCGCTGGCGACGACAACTCCCCGTTTGCCCGCGGGCTCGTCGGGCTCATCGAATCGCTGGGCAACAAATACGAGATCGAAGTACTCGCGGCACGCTACGAATTCACCGGCCGCGAGGCGATGACCGTGCCGCAGGCAATTGAAGTCAAGGAAGAGTTGGAGCGGATCGACGAGTTGATTAAGCAATTGGAAGAAGCCCGCGAGACGGCGCAAATCGGCATTATCGACATGGAGGCCCTCGCCGAGTTTGCTGAGCCGGGCGACATCGACCAACTCAGTGCCCTGCAGCAGCAGATTCAAGATTACCTGCGAGAGATCGCCGAGCGGCAGGGACTCGAACAACACAAGGGCCAATTCCGCGTTACGCCCCAAGCATATCGCATCTTTCAAGCAAAACTGCTCGAACGGTTGTTCAGCGAACTCGATGCATCACGCTCCGGCCGGCATCAGGGCCCCGTGATTGGTGAGGGAGCCGTGGAATTGCAGACCACTAAGGATTACGAATTCGGCGACTCGATCACGAATCTCGATATCCCCGCCACGTTTGTGAACGCGCTCATCCGTCAAGGAACGGAACGCCAGGCGTCGGCACCAATTCGCTTTAACTCGGATGATATGCAAATCCACAGAACCCGCAATAATCCGAAATGCGCGACCTGCGTGCTGATGGATATGAGCGGCTCGATGCGTTACGACGGACAATACGTCAACGTCAAACGGATGGCGCTGGCGCTCGAAGGTCTCATTCGCAGCGAATACCCGGGTGACTACGTGCAATTCATCGAGATGTTTAGTTTCGCCAAGACGGTCGAGCGCGGCCGGATTGTGGAACTGATGCCGAAACCGGTGACCGTGTTCGACCCCGTCGTGCGATTGCGGGCCGACATGAGCCGCGACGATATCAGCGAATATCAAGTGCCGCCCCACTTCACGAATATCCAACATGCCCTCTCGACGGCGCGGCGATTACTGGCCACTCAAGACACGCCCAATCGGCAGATCATCCTCATCACCGACGGGCTCCCCACCGCGCATTTCGAGGGCGAGATGCTTTACCTGTTGTATCCCCCCGATCCACAAACCGAGTCGGCCACATTGCGTGAGGGGCAACTCTGCATGCGCGAGGGAATCACGATCAACATGTTCTTGCTCCCGAGTTGGTCTCAGACCGAAGAGGATGTACGGTTTGCCTATCGTCTGGCCGAATCCACCAAAGGCCGCGTCTTCTTCACCGCCGGCCACGATCTCGACCGCTTTGTGTTGTGGGACTACCTAAGCCGCCGCCGCGAGATCATCTCCTAGGCCTTCGAACATGTATCACGAATTGTGAGCCGCAAGGCGCTAGCCGCGGGTTCTTGAGAGCCGCAA
>JBGTEU010000595.1:0-2759 GCA_041747595.1 Bythopirellula sp. | reverse complement strand
CGGATCTGGCTTACGGTGATCGCGTCGCATACCTGAGGAAACTGGCTGAGGGCCGCGCTGAACGAGACACCCGATTCGACCTTGCGGCGCAGCGAGTCGAGCAAGTGGCCATGCTTGGCGAGAGTCTCTTCCCGCGCAAGTGTTGCCAATGCTTTGGGAAGCGATACGCCGTTGCTGACCAACGTGGAAAGGGTCTGCAGAATGAATGTCAGCTCATGCTGCTTGAGCCGTTCACTTTTCTGACTTTTCGCCGTGAGCGTTTTCCACCATTGTCCGGCGTCGAGCGCATGGGGAGCCTGATGAACGGCGGCAGCCCCGGCAACGATGCGCTTTTGGCGTGACATAGTGTCGACTCGTTATCCCGAGACCTTGTAAAATACTTCTTCCAGCGTGGTATGGCCCGCGAGCACTTGTTCCAAGCCAGCCGAGGCCAATTCGACGAGGCCTTCCTTGAGTGCAATTTCACGCAACTTGGAAGTCGGGAGTCCTTTCTCAATGGCCTGGGCGAGCATCGGCGTCACGACCATGATTTCGTAGATCGGAATGCGGCCCGCGTATCCCGTGCCGAGGCATTTCTTACAGCCGCGACCCGCGAAAAACAGGGTGTCTTCAGGGATCGTTAAACTATGTTGCAAGGCCTTGAGATAATGTTCGTTGGGAGTGACCGACTCTTTGCAGTAGGTGCAGATCGACCGCAGCAGACGCTGGGCAATCGAGCCCAACAAGGCCCCCCCCGTCTTGAAACTGTCGATGCCCAGGTCATTCAGTCGTGACACGGCACCGACCGCGTCATTCGTGTGGAGCGTGCTGATCAGCAAGTGGCCGGTGAGTGCGGCTTGGACGGCGGTGGACGCCGTTTCGTGATCGCGGATTTCGCCGAGCATGATCACGTCGGGGTCCTGACGCATGATGTATTTCAGTGCGTTGGCAAATCCCAAGCCATGTTCGTTGTCGGAAGCCACTTGGTTGATGCCAGGCAGCCGATATTCCACGGGATCTTCCACGGTGACGATGTTGCGGCTCACGGCGTTCAGCTTGGAGAGCAGCGCGTACATGGTGGTGCTCTTGCCGGAACCCGTGGGTCCCGTGACCACGATCATGCCGTGGGGCTTGTCGATCAGAAGTTGAATTTTCTTAAGATCGCGGTCGCAGAGCCCTAGCTGATCGAGTTGAAAAATGCGGCTTCCCTCGTCCAAGAGTCGCATCACCACTTTTTCGCCACCCACCGTGGGGATCGTGCTCACGCGAAAGTTCACACGGCCGGTGGGTTCGTTCATGCTGAGCTGACCGTCTTGGGGGCGGCGATTTTCGGTGGTGTCCATCTCGGCCATGACCTTGAGGCGGGCGACGACCGATTCTTCGATGTGCCGCGGAATGGTCATCACGGCCTGCAGTTGGCCGTCCACGCGATAGCGGACCCGCATTTCGGGGTGGTGGGGCTCGAGATGAATGTCGCTCGATCCTGCGTTGATCGCACCCATCAAGATGGCTCGCACCAAGCGCACGACGGGGGTTTGATCTTCATCGATGGTGACATCCTCGGCAATTTCCTCGCCGATCATGTTTTCGGCCGCCTCGAGGTCCGCCATCTTCATGTCAACAATGGTTTGCCGGGCCACGACGCGGTCGTCGAAGCCACGGTCGAGCGCTCCTTCAATGTCGTTCTGCAGTGCGACCAACGGCACGACTTTGTAGCCCGTGATGAGCTCGGTTTCGGAAATCACGTCCATGTCGTCGGGCGCGACCATCGCCAGTTGCAAGGCACGGCCAGTAATACCCACGGGCACAACCTTGTGCTGGCGTGCCAAGTCCTCGGGCAGCAGTCGCACGACTTGAGGATTGATGCTCTCGGGGACCACTTCCATAAACGGCACGCCGTATTGCTCGGCAAGGCCCTGGCCCAGTTGTTCGCTCGAGATCAGGCCACGCCGCACGAGAATCGTGCCCAACAAGCCGCGTTCGGTTCCTTGCGCGGAAAGAGCGCTCTGAACCTGCCCTTCGGTGATCCAGCCGTGCTTAACTAAAATGTCGCCTAATCGTGCCATGGCTTGCGTGAGCGGTTATGATTTGCCGAGTGAGTTGGCCGGGAGTAATCCTTGGACTTTCTTCTCCAACATCAGAGGATCAAAAGGCGTGACAAGAAACTCGTCGGCCCCGGCGTTGTAAGCCTTCTGAACGTCTTCGAGGTCGGAACTCGTGGATAAATAAACCACGGGAATTTCACTGGTTCGCTCCTCGTTGCTCAATTGATTGAGGAACTCCAGCGACCCCGTATTGGCAACTTGCCCGACGACGATCAATTGGGGAAGTTGCGCTTGTAACCATTGGTTTGCTTGATCGGCTCGTTCCCAGGCCACGACTTGATAGCCCAACAACTCCAAGCGAAACGTGGCAATCTCACGGAGGATGGGTTCTTCTTCAACGAGCAAAATCGTGCAAGTCGGTTGTGGCATCGTGATCGAAGGGCCGGGAGTTGCTGTTCAGGGAGTGCGGACAAAGCGCATTCCAACGCACAACCGTAGCTTGCCCCCCGGGTGAGTCAACGTCTCCAGCCTCAGGCGGCTCGGTTAGGGGTTGAGAGGGGACCACTCATTCAAACCTGCACGACCGGTAAAACCATCACCAACATTAGTCCCCAAAATCTCGGGCAAACGGAATACAGGCCCCGTGAGAAGCTAGATTTGTGTACTGACTCACACGCATCAGCGCGGCCCTCGTCGGGTGCGCGTAGGAATTCAATCCATATGCGAATTTGCTCG
>JBGTEU010000594.1:0-2054 GCA_041747595.1 Bythopirellula sp. | reverse complement strand
CCCGCTGCATGAGCTTATCGCGGACCGACGCCCCCAGGGCAAACAGCAACAACGGGTAGACAATCCAGCGCTCTCGTTCCGACATTGCAGAAGCTCCCTAATAATAATGAATAATTCAGAGATTCTCAGTATAGCGGCTGAGCCCGCCCGTTGGCGTCGATTTGCCAGGGTATCCAAACAAGTTCGACTGGACCAACGACAATATCACATTTGTCGAATGCTATCTCAAATCTATGACGCAAAGGGGATTCTTCAGGTAAGGTAGGGCCCAACGCAATTAATTGCCGTTTCTTGTCAGCCTCAAGCTCCTCAAGTTTTCGCGTAACTACTTCCAACCGAGCCTTTGCTTCTGCATGCTGGCGACGGCCGCGGGACATTTGATTGGTTGAGCTCGCCGTCATCAATTGTTTCCGCGAACGCCCTCCCATCAATCGAACAAAAGCAATCTCAATGCCACGCCACAACACATTCCAAAATCCGCTGAACCACCACCATTTGTGCTCGCTAATCTCCAATTTCGCCTTCGAAATGGCTTCCTTCGTTTTTTGAATTTGAGTGTTTAACTCCTTTGTGTTTAGTTGCTTTTTTTGAAACCACTCCTGAAGCTCGCTTTTCCATTCGCGATATTTCTTTTCTTGTGTCAAGGGAGAAGGAAGTGCTGCAAACTCTCCATCAGGATGTGGCTCTGGAGCATATTCAAAAGTTTGCTCGAAAATCGATGAGGAATTCCAGAGCGGTTGGGGAACAGAATCGAGGATGTCTTGCCTAACGGCGAGGCAAAACGACATTTCTTGTTCACCTGGATTCGGAAACTTGAAGATCGCAACCAAACTAGGACGATACTCGACCTTGCTTCCTTCAGGGAGCGATTGTTTGATAGACCAGAACTTTTCGACGATGTTCCCCGACAGCATGGGACGGTCTCTGCTTTGATCAAAAGCAGCCTGCTCCACAGTGGATTTGTCGCTGCGACTCTTTGCATTCACATCCGCCTTGCGGTCTTTCATCAACTTACGAATCTGCTCGCGGGTGAGTGGCCCGCGAAGATACGACATCGCCCAACGGGACTGCATAACTTGCGGTCCGTCTTCGTGGACGTTGTTCATCAGAAATACGCGGCTCCGAAGTCCGGAAAGTATGGCATCCATTTGCGAGCGATTGAAATTGCCCCCGGCCTGGGCAGAAACTCCTTCGAGCCCCTCAAGGACTCGCAGCTTGTCGCGCTCGGTTTGCAGCCGGCCGAGAAACCAAGTTCCCGCGTTGGAAAGCCCCTTGTAATCCAAATCGACGGGGTTTTGCGTGGCAAGCACCACGCCCAAGCCGTATGCCCGCGCTTGTTTCAAGAGCGTGAGCATCGGCAACTTGCTGGGAGGATTGGCTGTAGGAGGAAAATATCCGAAGACTTCATCCATATAAAGGATCGCCCGCAGACTGCCCGTGCCGGGTTGGGTGCGCATCCACCCGAGCACTTCATTCAAGAGAATCGTGACGAAGAACATTCGCTCGGCGTCATTCAGGTGGGCTATCGAAAGAATCGACAGCCGCGGCTTCTTGTTAGCCGTGTAAAGTAACGATTCAACGTCGAGTGAATCCCCTTCGAGCCAGTTTGCGAACGACGGCGAAGCCAACAAGTTGTTGATCTTCATGCCCAATCCCATCCGCTCCTTGGCCGGCAAGAAGTTCTCTAGATCGACGATACCCACCTTGGTAAACGGCGGCTTTTGGATGTCGTGAATGAGTCCGGCCAGATCCAAGCTGCGTTCGGCGCGCCAGGCATGGGTGAGCACATTAGCAATCAGAATCGCCTCGCGACTCTGCACGGGATCGGCTTCGATCCCCACGAGCGCGAGCACCCCCTGCGTCGTCGATTGCACGAGATCGTTGAAGGTTTCGGTATCGTCAATTAGCTCCGCTGGAGGTGCATGAAAACTTTTTAGCACCGTCAGTGGAATTCCTGCGGTGCTGCCTGGAGTGTAGATCACCTTGTCGACGGCATTATTAAAGCGGCGGATTCGCTCGCCATCTTCGTCCCAATCGGCGAGACACTTTTTCCA
>JBGTEU010000593.1:0-8517 GCA_041747595.1 Bythopirellula sp. | reverse complement strand
CTTTGAACTGTGCCGCAAGCGCCGACTCACGAACTTGAGCCCCCGCGGGAGTCGCTTGGTAGAAGGTTACCGTGATCGCCCCCTTGCCCGCCGAGGTACGGAACAAATGCCCACACGTTAACAGCAGCGCGGCACCGTCGCGTGCGTCGACGATCGTCCCCGTTCCCGCCGAAGTGCCGTCGGGATCTTCCACAGAGATTTTCACCGTCGCTTCCAATAGCAGGCTGTGATTGGTTGACGGTGCGGCAGATGTTGCTGCCGGCGCGGAACTGCCGAATGGATTGCCTGCGGAGGAAGAGGAAACAGTCTTCGCCGGCGTGCGGTTGGGATCCTGCAGTTCGACAATCCGGCCGGCACTCGGTGTGTCCAAGCCTGAGTACGTGGAAAGTGGCGCGCCACTGCCACTCACCGACGTTAAATTGCCCGTCGCACCTTGAGGAACGGGATCAGGAGATTGTCCACGTACTCCACCGCCCGTAGCGAGCATTTTTTGAAGTTCTTCGTAACTCCCCGTACCAACCAAGCGCGCATGTTCTCGTCCATCGACGAAAGCGATAAATGTGGGAACGCGATCCACTTTGAACTGTGCCGCAAGCGCCGACTCACGAACGATGTCGACGTGGCGGATGCGATGGCCAGCCGCGGCAAGTTGCTGCACGACCGGTCGCATTTCTTGGCAGGGGGCACACGCCGTGGAACTGAAGTCCAAGAGCACGACCTCGGCTCCGGGTGCGCTTGTGCACCAAGCGAGCATGCCGACGGCAGCGAGAATTTTCGTAAGCGACAACAACTTCTTGAGAGCGACCATCGGTTCCCTCCATGGATACCCGATCAGGATAAAATTCGTTCGTCGCTCGCTAGACTAAGAAGCCACACGCCGCACAAGAAACGGTTCGCGGCGAAGAATCCCCGGCAACTCGCATAAGCGAGTGCGTCGGAGAAATCGCGTTTGCGACAACGTCCTTGTTGTCTTAACGACAGTGGCTTCCTCGCCCGGATTCCGCCATGGTGAAAATCCATCTTCACGACAGGCGGCTGCGACGGACAGCCATAAATCAATTGCTTACCGACCTCTTGTCCGGTGCAGCAAGGCGTCAATTTCTGTCAGCTTGGTAATTCTTACAAGACCAACCTCGCCTTGCGAGCCGTTGCGAGAGAACCAACACACGAATCCTCGTGTCTCAATGATTTGCCAGCAACGCTACCACGAACACAAATTTATTCCGCAACTTCAGTACGCACTCTGCGTGCCATTCCCATGGCGCGGCCTCCCGCACTGTAGTCTGTCACGCTACAATGGTCCGTCATCCAATACCTGCATTGATAGCATCCGTTTGAGAACTCATGACGAAGCGCCGCCTCCTTGTCACCTCCGCTCTCCCCTATGTGAATGGCCACATTCACTTGGGCTACGTCCTCGAAGCTGTGCAAACCGACATCTGGGTTCGTTTCCAAAAGCTGCAAGGGCATGAATGCCTCTACGTCTGTGCTGACGACACCCACGGCACGGCGACGATGATTCGCGCCCGGCAGGAAGGCCGTAGCGAGGCGGATCTCATCGCCGACATGCAGGCGGCTCACGTGGCCGATCTTCAGGGCTTCGACGTCGAGCACGACAACTACGGCAGCACGAACGATCCGGAAAACGAACAGCTCTGCCATGTGATTTGGAAATCGATCCGCGCGGCGGGCCTTGTGAAAGAAGGCGACGTCAAACAGCTTTTCGATCCCGAGGCGGGAACGTTCTTGGCTGATCGCTTCGTGCGTGGCACATGCCCCAAGTGCGGCACCACCGACCAACCTGGCGACAACTGCTCGAAATGCGGCAGCACCTATAGCCCCGCCGATCTAATTGATCCCAAAAGCACTCTCAGTGGGGCGACCCCCGAGATACGCTCGGCGAAGCACCTGTTCATCGAGTTGGAAAAGCTGCACGACTTTCTCGAAGAGTGGTCACAGAACGGCAAGCATCTGCAGCCCGAGATCGCCAATTATTTGAAGGGGCACTTTCTCGGCGAGCCGCTCCGCGATTGGGACATCTCGCGGCCCGCCCCCTATTTCGGCTTTGAAATCCCCGACTACCCGGGTAACTATTGGTACGTTTGGTTCGACGCCCCCATTGGTTATATGGCCTCAACCCAACAGTGGTGCGCTTCACACGGACAAAAGTTCGACGATTGGTGGAAATCAAAAGAGACCGAGATCCACCACTTTATCGGCAAGGACATTACCTACTTCCACACGCTCTTCTGGCCCGGCATGCTTAAGGTTTCTGGCTACGGTCCGGTCGAGAATGTGCATGTCCACGTGCATGGATTTCTCACCGTCAACGGCGACAAGATGTCCAAAAGCAAGGGCACCTTTATTAACGCCCGCACGTACCTCAATCATCTCGACCCGAGTTATCTGCGCTATTTTTACGCGACGAAACTCAACGATCACGTCGACGATCTCGACCTGTCTCTCGACGAATTTATCGCCAAGGTGAACACCGACCTCGTGGGCAAGGTGGTGAACTTGGCGAGCCGAACGGCGAAATTCGTGGAGCAAACGGGGCTCTCCAAAAAATATCCCGACGACGGCGGCTTATTCGCCCAAGCCGTGGCCGTGGGCGATGAAATCGCCGAAGCCTACGAATCGTGCGACTACAGTCGTGCGATGCGGCTGGTCATGAATCTCGCCGATCAGGCCAACCCCTTCGTCGAAGAAAACAAACCGTGGGAACTCAAGAAAGATCCCGCGCAAGCCGCCAAGTTGCAGGATGTCTGCACGATCGCGCTCAACTTGTTCCGACAAATTGCGATTTACCTCGCGCCCGTATTGCCGCGGTTGGCGCGGCAGACCGGCGAACTCCTTAACGACCCCATCACTGCTTGGGACCAGGCCAAGACCCCGCTCGTGGGGACGCCGGTCGCCAAGTTCAAGCACATACTCAAACGCGTGGAAGAAAAGGACGTACAAGCGATGATCGAAGAATCCAAACCCGCCCCCGGCGAGCCCGCTTCAGCGGGCGGTGAAGTTAGCGGTGGTGAAGCTACCGACCGCTGGAACGACCCCGCCGACGCCCTCACCGCCGAACCCCTCGCCCCCGAATGCTCGTTCGACGAATTCACCAAAGTCGACTTGCGCGTGGCCCGCGTGGTCGAGGCGGAGTTAGTGCCCGAGGCTCGCAAGCTGTTGAAACTTAAACTGAGCTTAGGCGGCGGCGAATATCGTCAAGTCTTCGCGGGGATCAAAGCCGCTTACGAACCGGAAGCCCTCGTGGGGCGCTTGGTGGTGATGGTCGCCAATCTCGCCCCCCGCCAGATGAAATTCGGACTGAGCGAAGGAATGGTCGTGGCCAGCGGTCCCGGCGGCGCGGAAGTGTATGTCCTCTCCCCCGACGAAGGTGCCGTCCCGGGGCAGAGGGTGCATTAAAGTTTCGTCGAAGCTCACAGATTGTGGTAAAATTGAAAAGTCGCCCACTTGCTGGTGAGAACCAATGTCAGCACCCTTCATTACTCCCGATCAGCAGAACGTTGCAAATTTCTGCGAGCGCTGGCTCATTCAAGAAATGGCTCTGTTTGGCTCCGCGCTCACGGAAAATTTCACCGGCGAGAGCGATATCGATGTTCTCGTAACTTTTCAGCCTCAGGCTACTTGGAGTTTACTGGACTTGATTCAAGCTGAGGAAGAACTCTCCGGCCTTTTGGGAAGGCCCGTTGATCTTGTAGAAAGATCGGTCGTTGAACAGAGCGACAATTGGATTCGCCGACGCAGTATTCTCGCAAATACCAGAACAATCTATGTCCGCTGATCTCGCCACCATCTTAGACATCGTCTTGGCATGTCGACGGGTGGATAAATTCTTATCTGAAAGCAACGAAGCAAGTTTCTTGCTTGATGACGAGAAGCAATGGGCGGTGGTGAGTCAACTTATTCTCATTGGCGAGGCCGTGCGACGCCTTTCTGATGAGTTTCGCCAAGCGAATTCCCAAATTCCTTGGTCTCAATACGCGGGGATGCGCAACCGGCTGGTTCATCAATACGATGCCATCAATTGGTCTCTTGTTTGGATTACGGCCAGCCAAGAACTTCCCGAATTGCTGACGACCCTCGAGCCACAATTGCCGCCCGAGGAATGAGTAATAATGAAACGGACAGTTATTCCTCATCCGACTCATAGACTTCGAACTCTAACAGCCCCAAGTTCACCTTTTGTTCTTTGGCGTCGTCGGAATTCGTCACGGGGATCGCTTCCCAAATGCTCCCACCAAGCCACCGGGCTTCTTCGTCGTCGGTGGCTTCTGCCCACAAGCTCACCTTAGCGCGATATTTGCCCGGCGGCAGAGACGAAAAGTGGAACGTGCCATCTGCGGCAACCTGTGCCACGTAGCTGGGCTGAGGGGGATCTTCAAGCAGGGCGGCATTTCGGGCGGGATCGAATTGTACGCCGGCGCTCGCCGCCTTACCCCAATCGTAGAACAAGCCTTTCAGCATGTCGGTGGGTTCATGCTCTTTCACCAACTCAATCATCCCGCACGCAATTGCCGCCTCGCTACCGTCGTACAACAGGGGAACCACAGTTCCCGAAGCCGCGGGACCCTGACGATTGATTTGTATCTTCGCCGTCTGGCCGGGTTGCAGCGAAGTTTGGGCCTCGTTGGAAAACTTCTCGCGTTGCTGTTCGACCGCGCCACAGTATTCCACCTTGCCTCCCATGACAGCATGGCCATTGACGAGCCGCTCGAAAACAAATTCGCCCTTCTCGTTCGTTTGGCAGTGGTTGTTCCAGACGACCTGATGTCGGCCCCTGGTAAGTCGATTTTCAACGACCAAAAGCTGTAAATCTTCGTCTGCTGCGGGTTTGTCGTCCTGCGTGAGAACTCCTGCAACGCTCGCCCACGGGGTGAGCACAATCTCGACCGGCTCATTTTTGGAAAATCTCTTGCCAAGCACGATTCCCCATCCTTCATCGGCAAGACACAGCAACAAAAAATCACTCTCTGGGTCGGCAAGTGCGTACGCGCCGGCTTCGTCACTCGTACCGGTTGCCCCTGTCGAGTCCTTTGCGGGTTTGCCATTTTCAAGCGTGAGTTTATCGCCGTGTTTGATGACAAACAGGGCGACGTTGGCCACGGGATGGCCCTCTGTGTCCGAAATCGTCCCCTGCGGCGGCAGACGGTCGGCCAAGGTTTCTACGTGATCGAGGCTCCGCAAGTCGGCATCCGACACGCGGCGTTTGCCGTAGGAAGCATCGCTAAAATACTTTTCGTGCGAGAGCTTGAGCCGCAACTCCAGCGGTTCCGGGGTGGCAATGTCGGCCCGCCACTTTCCCGTGGCATCGGTGATGTCCAGCTCACCACCGATGAGCGGACGCACTTCCCCCTCGGAGGCAACACGCGGCGAAACCAGCAACCCTTCCACCTTGACCCCCGCGATCGGTTTCCCCTGGCTGTCTTGCACAACGCCGCCGATCGGCTCCCCTTTCGACATCTCAAACGTGAAATTCTTCGGCACGTTGCTGCGTTGCCAACGCACTTCGAGAGGGATATGCCCCGGGCAGCTCGTCTTGAGTGTTACATAATTGGCGTCGCTGGGAAGATTGAGCGTGGCTATTCCTTCGTCGTCGACCGTCAAGGGAAAGTCGATCTCACCAGCGGTCACATTGATGGTGGCTTGTTTCAGCGGTTTGCCAGCGTCGTCCACCACGTTCAGTTCGAAATCGCGAAAGCCACCCTCCTGGGCTGTGCAACTGACCGGCAACAACGCAGCAGAGAAAAGCACAGACAAGCAAAGCAGTAAATTAAGAAGTCTCATGGCATCCAGTCTAACGCTTGCCGTCCTTCCCAGGGAGTCTCCGTTCCCTCAACTCTCTCCTGTAAGAATTACGGCACCGCCGCCGGCACCGACTGGAAAATCACGGTCGGCGTCTGTATCTCCTGTTTTTGTTCGGGAATCGTGATCTCGAAGCTCCCCAAATCGACCGGCTCATCGTTTGAGCCCTCGGGCACCGTCACCTGTACGTTTAAGGTGACCCGATTGTTGTAGTCCCGCTGATTGGCTTTAAGGCCGTACATTTGCAGGTTCAATTGATAGAGACCGGGCTCGACCGCAAAGAACTCGAATCGGCCGTGGTTATCAATCACTGATCCGTAGTAGTTCAGTGGACCTTCGGGACGTGCCACCCGAGCTTGTTGAGGCCGTGGTCCCGAATATCCCGCCATCGCTCGCCCAATGGCTTCAAAAAACCCTGCTGCCGATTGTGGAGGAATGTTTGCCCGCGGCATCATTTGTATCGCGCCCATTTGCCAGGCCACTGGTTCGGTGTAGCTCTTAGGCACGGTCAATTGCCCAGTAACGGTGCGCCCTTCGCCGCCGAGGATGATCTTGGCAGTCTCACCGGCTTCCAACGACACATTGGTCGTGTGCGTGGTGGTGTTCATCCAACTGCTTTGCGCTTCGGCGTATTTCATTTCGCGACCGATACTCGCATCGCCAGACCGAACGCGGTCAAAGCGAAAACTCCCATCGGCGGCGGTCTTGGCATTGTAGTGCCAGTAGACGCGTGGTCGGTTCTCGATGTAGGGCTCCGAGAAGTTTAGCCGAATCTCCTGGTCGCCGATCGGTTGATCGCCACGCAGGAACTTGCCTTCCACCACTGCCCAAGGCTGCAAAGTCAACTCAAACGGCTTGCCGTCGGCCGTGCCTTCCTGTTGAACCCAACCTTCTTTACCAAGACTAATGAGCAAGAAATCGGTTTCGGGGTACGGCAACGCAAACTTACCTTCGGCATCAGTCTTTGTTGAAATCGCATCCTGGTCATCTTCCAACCCATTGCGAATGTAGGCGTTATGATTTCCGACCTGGCTCATCACGACTTGAGCCCCCTCCGCCGGAGAGCCGTTGGGATTCTTCACAACGCCCGATGGGCCCATGCCTTTGATCATCTTAAATTCGAGGGTCACTTCACCTTCGCTGTCCTTAAATTCCCTCGAGATTCCGGGTCGATAACCGGCAGCCTCGATTCGCAGCAGGTGCCCGCCCTCGCGTGGTTCGTCGAACTCCGAGGTGAACGTGCCATTCTGACCTTCCTGGATGTTATGCCGTTCCCAGTAAACAGGCTGGTTGCTGGAATCCCATTTCATTCCCTGGACGACACTGAACTTTGGCAGCGGCGCGCCCGTCACTGCATCGACCACCTTGCCGGTCACCTTGAGGGCCTTATTCATTGTGATCTCGTGGGGATCGGCTTGCGGGGCGAACTCCTTGCCCCGGACCGACATGTGACCCCGGCAGAACAAATCAATTTGCACCGGCTCGTCAGGGGCGTGCTGCCACGTCCACTTGCCTTCGGCATCGGTCGAACCGCGCGTGGCGAGCGACATCAATGCCCGGCAGCCTTGCCAGGTGTCGGCAGCGATCCCCACGCCGGAAACAGGTTTGCCATCGGGATCGGTCACAAGAAATGTCACGGGCTTGCCCGGCTTCAGTTGAAAGTCTTCCGGCTCCATGTCCTTCGCAACCGCGACTTGCCTCATTTGCGGTGCGAAGTTGGGTGAGAAAATGGTGAGCGTATTCATCCCGGGCTGCATGTTGCTCAGAAAGTATTTCCCTTGGGCCTCAGTGGTCGCGATCATGTCCCTCTGAATGTAATCGGCGCCGAGGCCCACCTTGGCACCCGACACAGGATTGCCCTCAGGATCAGTCACCGTCCCCGCCACGGAGATTCCCTTTTCCAAGGCAACGATCTTCTCCAGCGACCGTAGCTCTTCCCAACTGCCGCCGCGAAAACCGTAACCCCGATCGCTCACATAATTGGGGTGCGAAAACTTGAGTTGCAGCTCGATCTTTTTTTCTGGCGCCGAACCAATCTTCCAGCGACCCTCTTTGTCGGTAGTCGCCAACTCACCATAAAAGTACGGCTGCAGCTTGCCGCCTCCGGACAGTTGCGTGGAGTTCTCATGGACCATAATCCCTTCGATCTTCACCCCTTCAATGGGCTGGCCCTCTTCATCATGAACGATCCCACCGATCGCCACTCCTTTTTTCATGGGGATCGTGAACGTCTTGGGAATCGCTTCCCCCTTATTCCACGACACGCCCTGTGCCATGTAGCCATCATGCTTCACGCCCAGCTGCACCCGCCCACCGCCGGGCACATTGAGCGACACCAGCCCCTCATCATCCGTCGGCATGGGAAATTCCATCCCTTCGAGGCTCACGTCGACCGAGACATCGGTCATCGGCTTGCCATCGGGATCGACGACCTTGACTTCGAGGTATTTGAAGCCCTGGGCCAACACGCAATGGGCCATTAAGACCACGACCAGAATGGCCCCGACACTCAAACGCAGAATTGTGTTCATGAAAAGTTTCTCACTTAATCTTGAGACTTAACCATCGGCACGGTAAACGTGCCCAAATCGGCTGGCTCTTCGCCCGTTTTGTCGGGGACTTCGCAGTTCTGGTTCAGACTCGCAATTTCATCCCAATTGTTGTCGACTGGGGCGGTCGTTGAATAGATAACAACACGCA
>JBGTEU010000592.1:0-3896 GCA_041747595.1 Bythopirellula sp. | reverse complement strand
ACAAATAGGCGTGCCCCACGCGGTCGCTCTCGATGGCGCGCTTGAGGGCTTGTGCGACGTGCTGCTGGCCGATGAGCTCATCGAACCCCTGGGGCCGGTAGCGCCGCGCGACAACGACATAGTCAGAATTTCGATCACCGTGGACAGTGGGGGCTTCCTGACTCATGGTGTACCTAAGGAGGATGATACTTTGATCCCCGAGATGCCGCCCGCTTGCGGTTTCGCGGTCATTACAGAATCGCGGCCGCTCGTGAGAGGCCCCCACACAAAGAGACGCAAGTTTATGGCTGCTGTGTCTCCACCCTGACCAGGTTCACAAGGCCCCCATTGCAGAGACCTCTCACGAGCGGTCGCGCTTGGCGAATCAAGACATTACTTTGTACGCTTTTTGCTGCCCATCGTCAAAGGTCCGGTTCGAATTGCTATACTGTGCGTTTACTGCTGTATTCGGAAGTGGAACAATCGATCCCAGGCACATAGAACGATTAACACAACCATCTCCGACTGGCGTTCTCTGTATCCCTTCGCTTCGCATTGGTGTGAAGTCTCAGGCGGACGCATGCACTACCTGGATGAAGGCCCGCGCGGGGACGCCACCCAAACGCTGCTCTTCGTCCACGGCAATCCGACCTGGTCCTTCCATTGGCGGCGGCTGATCGCGGCAAACAGCACTCGGTATCGTTGCGTCGCCCCCGATCATTTGGGCTGCGGACTGAGCGATCTCCAGCCGCGGCCGTTGCGACTTGCCGATCACATTAAGAACATGGTCCGCTTGATCGAAAAACTCGATCTGCGGCGGATCACGCTTGTCGCGCAAGATTGGGGCGGGGCCATCGGCCTGGGGGCGTTGCTCCGCGCAATGGACCGATTCGAGCGAGTCGTCCTCTTCAACACGGGCGCGTTCCAACCTTGGTTCATTCCCTGGCGGATTCGCGTCTGCCGCGCACCCCTCATCGGCAAGCTCGCCGTGCAGGTGGCAAATGCCTTCTCGCTCGCCGCGTTGCGGATGACACTCGCACGGAAGAAACAACTCGAACCCGCCGTCACCGCTGGCTATCTCGCCCCCTACGACAGCTGGGCCCGCCGTGCGGCGGTATACCAATTCGTGAAAGACATTCCCCTCTCGGCGGCTCATCCCACTTGGCAAACGCTCGGCGAGATCGAGGCCGCGCTCCCGCGGCTCGTTCACTTGCCGCAACTTTTGGTGTGGGGGATGCGCGATTGGTGCTTCACGCCGGAATGCCTCGACAAATTCCGCGCCGCTTGGCCGACGGCCGAGGTGCATCCGCTCGCCGACGTAGGGCACTGGGTTGTGGAAGATGCCCCCGCGGATGCGGAACGCTTGCTCGCGAACTTTTTGGCCCGGCCTGCGACGGAGGTTACGGGGGCGGCCCAATGAACGAGATCGCCACCGCGGCCACGCTCGCCTGCCTGTGGGAAGCGACCGCCGCCAAGCCGGGGAATGTCTACCGCGGTGCGGATTTTGAGGACGCCACTTATGCTGACTTCCTCATGAGTGCGGCGGTGCTCGGCCCCGCACTTGCCGTGGGAATTCCGCAGAGCGTCGGCGAGGGAGTACTCGCATCGATCCGCGCGATCCACTCGGCCGTCGGCACGAACACGTATTTGGGAACCGTGCTGCTCTTGGCCCCCTTAGCTGCCGTCCCCGCCAGCGTCCCGCTCAAGGAAGGTTTGGCACAAGTTTTAGCCTCGTTGACTGCCCAAGACACGCGACTCGTGTATGAAGCCATCCGTTTGGCTCAACCGGGAGGACTCGGCGCAGTCGACGAAGCCGACGTTGATGAAACGCCACCGAACATTCCACTCAACGCCGCCATGCAACTCGCCGCCGAGCGCGACCTCGTCGCTCGGCAATACACCAACAACTTCGCCCAAGTGTTTTGGGTCGCCGACCGCATCCAGGCGGCGGGAGTGCCGCTCTCCGGCGCCATCGTCCGCGCATTTTTGGAACTGCTCGCCGAGTTACCCGATACGTTGATCACTCGTAAGTGTGGAGAAGAAAAAAGCGCCGAAGTCTCCCAGTATGCAGCGCGAGTGCTCTCGTACGACGGCGACGATTTCGACTCCGCGCTCGCCGACTTCGACTTTTGGCTCCGCGCGGATGGACATCGCCGAAATCCCGGCACCTCGGCCGACATCGTCGCGGCGGCCTTGTTTGTGCTCTTGCGCGAAGACCGGCTACAATGGCCGGTGCGATTCTACTGAGTCGTGGGAGGGCAAAAAAATGTCGTTCCGAGAGGAGTCGTACGACTAGAGGAGTCTTGGTTCACCATCACACATTCAAGATTACGTGCCCAGGATTAACCCAGATCCCTCTGTCGGCAAGCCTCCCTCGGGATGACAATAGCGTTTCGTTCGTCCCCACTTACTGGCACAATTGCTTACGACCATGTCCGAATCCTTCCACATCCGGCTCGCCAAGGAACGCTTCGTCTTCAGTGCGGCCCACTTCATCACCTACGATGGCAACGTCTGCGAACCGCTTCATGGCCACAATTATCACGTGACCGCCGAGATCCACGGCCCGCTCGACGAGAATCACTATGTCGTTGACTTCATAGCGGTCCGCGATGCCCTGCAATCCATCGTCGATGCGCTCGATCACCGCACGCTACTTCCGACCCAGCACGCGACGATCAAAGTGATCGAGTCGGGAAACGAAATCACGGCAACTCATGGCGACAAGCGCTGGGTCTTCCCCCGCGAGGATTGCCTGCTGCTGCCCGTCGAAAATACGACGGCGGAACTTTTGGCCCGGCACATCGCCACTTTGCTACGTGAGCAGATCGCCCGGCAGACCGGCGTTACCATGAGCAAAATGACCGTTGCGGTCGACGAATGCGACGGCCAGTGGGGCGTCTGCACGTTGGAATAATTCGGTGCTAGCGATGCTGGCTAGACACTTGCCGGCAAACTCTGCTCAAGTTCCCCAGTCCCCACGCCGATTTTGGGGGATAAGTAGCCGCGACACTTGCGCTTGTGGTTTGCGCTGTCCGGCTCTCCGCTTATCGCTCGGCTCTCGACATGAACGAACTACGCAAGGCCGCCATCCTGGTTGCATCGCTTCCCGAAGACGAAGCGGTGACGCTTTTGTCGCGCCTCGAACCCCGGCAGATCGAGCAAGTTTCGATTGAAATCGCCCGGTTGAAAAATGTTTCCGCCGACGAGCAGGACCAGGTGATCAATCAGTTTGCCGAATCGAGTCCCGGTTCGAGCGGCTTTGAAGCGGGGGGTCTCGAGCGCGCCAAGCAGCTCGTGCAAGCAGCGCTTGGAAAAAATGCCACGACCGCACTCGACAACATCCGCCAATCGATCGAAGCGGTGCCGTTTGCCTTCTTGCGAAACGTCGACAGCCAAAACATCCTCACCTACGTCATCGACGAGCATCCGCAAACGATCGCGCTGATCCTCTCCCACTTGTCGCCTCCCACGGGCGCGCAGATTCTTGCCGGGTTGCCCCCCGACCGGCAACTTTTGGTTATTCAACGGATCGCCGCGATGGGGCAAACAAGTCCCGACATCATCCACGAAGTCGAGAAGGGCCTCGAGCGCCGCATGTCGAGCGTCATGAGCCAAAGCTTCGACAAGGCGGGGGGCATCGACGCCGTGGCCGAGATCTTGAACGTCTCGGATCGTGCCACCGAACGCACCTTGCTCGAGAATCTTTCCCACGAAGACCCCGATCTCGTGGAAGACATCCGCCGCTTGATGTTCGTGTTCGAAGACATCGGCCGCTTCAGCGACAAGGACATGCAAATTGTGCTCAAGAACGTCGAGAGTGGCCAATGGGCGATGGCCCTCAAAGGGGCCAGTGCCGAGCTCAAGGAGAAAATCTTCAAGAACATGTCCCAACGCGCCGGCGACATGCTCCGCGA
>JBGTEU010000591.1:0-9457 GCA_041747595.1 Bythopirellula sp. | reverse complement strand
GTGTCGTTCGAGGAAACCATGCACCGCACCGTGGGCACCGTGGCGATTCGCGACAACATTTTGTATATCGCCGACTTCAGCGGGTTGTTTCACTGCCTCGATGCCAAGACCGGCGAGCCCCATTGGTCCTACGATATGTTGGCCGCCGCGTGGGGATCGCCGCTCATCGTGGAAGATAAAGTCTATATCGGCGACGAAGATGGCGAGATCGCCGTGTTCCGGCACTCGGCCGATCCTGAAGTGGCGATGGAAGACGGAGAACCCTACTATGGCACCCGTGATATGGGAAATAGTGTTTACAGCACGCCCATTGTGGCCGACAACGTGTTATATGTGTGCAATCGAACGCACCTGTTTGCAATCACTCCCGAAGGGAAATAGTAGTCCCCCGAAGGGAAGTGATGGCCTCCCGAGGGCAAGTAATGGCTAAGCGAGTACTCGACGTGGGAAATTGTGGTCCGGACTTCGGTTCACTCTCGCGGTATCTCACGCAAAACTTCGATTGCACGGTGGAGCAAGCACACGGTCCCGAGGATGCCCTCGAAAAGCTGCGGGGTGGCGAGTACGCGCTCGTGACGATCAACCGCAAGTTGGATCGCGATTACTCGGACGGGGCCGATATCTTGAAGCTGATCAAGGCTGATCCGGAACTGCAGGCGACGCCCGTGATGATCGTCACCAACTACGCTGAACACCAGGATGCAGCCGTGGCCCTCGGTGCGGAGCGGGGCTTCGGAAAGTTGCAGTACAACGAGCCAGAAACTCTGGAAAGGCTGGAGAAATTTCTCCGCTAAGCCGCGAGCGGCGTTCAGCCTTGGATCGCTTCTTTGACCGGCATCACAAAGTGGGGCGATTTGCCGTTCTTGGTGAGATCTTCCGCTTTTTCGTCGGCTTTCTTGCGTTCATTGAACTCGAAAAGCGCAACTCGCCGTAGCGATTGATTGAAGACGCCCCAGAACGCCTTGAGGCGAATCACCTTGACCGTGCGGGTGCGAGCCTTGGGCACCTTCTTTTTCTTGACGGGCACTTCCTTCTTTGCCTCGACCGCCACCTTTTTCTTGACCTTCTTCTTGATCTCGGGGGGGGCGGCTTTTTTCTTGACCGTGGCCACCTTCTTTTTGACGGGGGCGGCCTTTTTGGCGGGAACTTTTTTCTTCACGGTCTTTTTGACGACTTTCTTGACGGTCTTCTTGGCCATAGCGCCGGCTCGACTGGAATACCTTGAGGCGACAAAAACCCCCGGGAGGGGGTCATCCTGGTCTCATAAGATACACAATTTGCCGGTGCTTGCCTACTACCCGCCTGATATGTTGGCAAACGGAAATCGTGTCAATCTTTGCCGCTACAAAGAGCCAAGCCTGCCCCGCTTGTGACGGAAGGGCTAGAACTGCAGGTTCATCTTCTTGGCCCGTGCGATCAAAGCAGGGCGGAAATACACGATGGGGCGGAGCGACCGTGAGGCCGATCTGGCATTGGCTCGTTCGCGTGCCCAGAGAAAGGTGCTGTCCACCAAGGGTCGTGGCAAGACACCTTGTTCGACCTTGAGCACCACCTTGTCGATGAACTCTTTATCCGCTTTGGTCGTCGTCTTGAGACCCAAGTTGAGTTGTTCACGCAAGGGGAGCTTGCGCCCTTCGGTGACGTCAGGCGCGGCCGGTGTTTGTGCGTGCGCAACGGTTGGACACACACAGATCAGGAAAAGTGCCAAAACGCCCACCAAAGTTTTCTGAAGGGGTGCTTTTAATAAATTCATAATCGCACGCTCCAAGCGGGCCCAAGAAAAACAAAAAAAGTGGGAGCGAGTTGTAGGCTGTTGGCGCGAGCGGAGCAATCCCAACGCACGACCGTCGTGGATGCGAGAAATTGAGCGATAGCGAACGATGGATCCTCTTGGGCACACGATTTGCCTTAACGAAAACCGTGATTTGTCATCTGCCAAAAGGTGCTTTGGTATAAAGTTTGCAAATCAAAAAATTCATCCACACCACTATTCCTTGAAGTAGAATTAGTTTGTAATGTCACGCCCTGCCCACTATTTCAGTGAAGTGCCGGGTGAATAAATTCCGATTCGATTCGTACCAACTCACACGATTGACTCTGCCCGGGGATTTGAGTCCCAGCAGAGGTTAAGGAGACAAACTTCCTGGCCACAATTCCGTCGGGAGGACCAATTTATTGGATAGGCCCGAGTCACTAAAACGGCAGTGCGCAGCACTGTTAGACACGCGCCTTTCTTCCAGCGACTCCACACCGTCGCAATTCGGCCGGGAGTTTGATTCAATAGAAGTCGTGGTCACGCGCTCACGCGGGCCACGACTTTTTTGTTGCGCGCCGCTAAGCCGCAAGCGGCTAATGCGCGCGGCGGAACGCCACGATGGTGAGATCGTCGGGCTTGGAAGGTTTGCTGCCATTCGGGCCGCGTTCCATTCGCTTGAACGCGTCGGTCATCAATTGCTCGACCCCCTTGTCGAGCGGTCCTTTGCGGCAACGGGCGACAATTTCGTCGGTGAGCAGATTATCGAGCAAACCATCCGACGTGAGCAGCAGCGTATCACGGAACGACATTTTTCGCGACGGGCCCATTTCGATCCGCATCTCCGCCGAGCCGAGCACGTTGGAAATCAGATGCCGTTCTTCGTGGTGAATGGCATCGGCTTCGGCGAGCAGCCCCGCTTCCACGGCGTAACCCACGGGGGAATGCGCGAGGGTCTGAAATTTGATCTTGCCGCGCTGGCCGACGAGCATGATCGCCGAATCACCGATGTGATAGACCCGCACGGTGTCGCCCTGAATCTCGGCAACACAGAGGGTGGTCGCCGCGCCCGTGCCGAGCTCACGAACCGCAGCGTTGGCGCGTTCGATGCCGTTGATGATTGCGGAGCGTAGTTGCTCGGCGTCGAGGGGGCCCTCGCTTTCCTCGACGCGCTGGCGGAGCGCTTCTTCCATGTGTTCGATTGCCATCCGCGAGGCGAGTTCCCCACCGGCGTGGCCCCCTAGGCCGTCGGCCACCAACAGCACGGCCTGATTGTCGCCGAGGGGAATCACCGCGGCGTTGTCTTCGTTGGCGCTGGTTTTCTCGGGGGCGGTGCGTGAAGCAACCACGGCCAAACCGCCTGCCACCTCACGAGTTTCTAGGTGGTTGGATTCAGCGAGAAAAGTGAAATAGGGAGGTTCCATAGTTAAAAGCCGCACGGTATTAGTCCTTTATACCGATCGAGAATCGCCGAGTACCAAGAACACTTAGCCGCAGGCGGTAGCCGGCGGGAGATCCCACGAAAACATCCGCCGACTACCGCCTGCGGTTTCGACTCTTCTTTAAGACCAAGTCTTTAAGACCAAGTCATTGTGTCGAGGTACTGGCGAAGTTGTCCGGCCGTCCGGTACTTCCGCAGGATGAGCGAGCGCTTCAACCCACGGCAGATCGCTTTCGCTTCCGGTGGATGCTTCGAATACCACCTTTTACCACCGATAGCATCATAAAAGATACGGATCAAATCACAAACATCATCATGCAGATCGTGTGCGTGAGCCGTGCCGTAATCATAGAAGTCCAAAAGCTTTATGTGAAATCCAATCCCCTGGCGGCGAATGATCACGTTGCCCATATGGAGGTCGCCGTGATACTCGCGGGCGTTGTGAACCCCTTCCATGCCCGCGGCCATCGCGTGGAGGAGATGCAAACCTTGGAACACGCTCAGTCGTCGTCCTGGTTGCCTTGCAAGGAATTTGCTCAAAAGTTCTCCCTCGACAAACTCGGAGACCAAAAACGTCACCCGCTGCCCTTTGTAGTGGAAAAACTCGCTGGTGTGATACTGAATGAGAATCGGCACGTGGCGAAGCTTGTGGAGCTTGCGGGAATAGAATCGTGACGTGCGGTCGTTGACATTGCGGTGCGGAAAGAAGAATTTTCCCGCGCGTTCAATGTCCGTCGCGATTTCGCGAAGCTTGTAGACTTCGCCTTCCCAACCGCGGCCCAACCGCGAAACGATTTCATACTTTCCCGCCAGGATGCGGCCCGGGGGAAGTTGAAACGAAGTGACTTCTTCTGCGGGATTGGAGGGCCGTCGAGGCATGGAATGTCTATCGCGGGTACAGATCAATCGGCTGGCGTCAGCAGTTGGGGTTACTTGTATTTTAGCTTGGCAATCCTGGCTTTGTGCCGGAAATTCATCGCTAAACCGCAAGCCACCGCTTGCGGTTTAGCGATGAACCCCTTTACCCCGCGAGGCGCAAGCTGAGGTCCAAGAGGGTCACCAAGTCGATGGCGTTATGGAGCAAAATCGCGTTCATTTCATGGTCTTTGCCGGTGCGGACGAACTGTTGATACGCCGCGGGGATTTGGCTGCCGGGGATGTCTCCCGTCCGGCCCCGGCCGCAAATATGGCGTTCCAGCGTCTGCAATTTACAATCGGGCAACTGCCGTCGCCACCGCCTGCGGGCGTGATGTAATAAGTCCACGTGAGCGAGCTCCGGTCGCCGGGAATCGCGGAACAAAAGGTGCCGGGCCGAGCGGTCGGCGATCATGGGCCAATCGAAACTCTTGCCGTTGAAGGTCACCAACAAACTCGCTGGGCTTGCCACCTGCCAAAATGTGGCGAGCACGGCCCGTTCCTCAGCGTAGTTGCGGGCCAAGAGCAAATCGACGGTGAGCCGGCCTTCGACAAATCGCAACAGCCCGATGAGAAACAGACTGCTGCCCGCCAAACCGCAGGTTTCGAGGTCCACGAGCAACAAATCCTGGGGAAAGGCCCGCACCAGGGTGGCAAGTTCCTGTTGAAAGCGGGAAAGTCGCTCGGGCGGTGGTTGGATGGCCAGTTGGGCGTGTCTTTTGGAGGCCAAATCCTCGCCCCCAGGCCACAGTTCTTCGAGGGGAATCAGAATCCGCAGATGCTCGCCGGCCTCGTTGGCGGCCACCGTACCGCGTTCGATCAGGCCGGCAAGCGGTTTCACGGCCCGGGGCCTCAGCGGGGCGGGAACAACGCCGAGCTTGGTGGCCGGTTGTGCCGATTGGGCGGGAAATCTCGGAGCGGGCAAAGTCGGCGCGGGGAGCGGCCCCCGGTTGAGTTGTTCCAGTCGGCTACGGAGGCGTTCGTCGAGCATGGTCATGGGATCGCCGTCAGGAACCGGGGAGTGCTATCCCCCGAGCGTTGTTTTCAGGCGCGGACAACGGTGAGTTGGGGGGCCAACACTTGTTGTCGCAGAATCTCCAGGAGTCGCAACGTTGCTAGCTTGTTTGGCATGGGGTGGCCGCGCTTGAGGTCGGGGTCGCTGTGATTGCCGGGATAGAAGTCAGGGAGGCCCACGCAACTCGGGCAGCCACTTTCGCACGGGCAGCCTGCCACCATTTCATGGCAGATTTCCAGCAGTCGCGCGACGTGCTCGAAGCCTTTTTCGCTGTAACCGAGCCCGCCGGGATAACGGTCGTAGATGATCATCGTCGAGTGGCCCAGATTCTGGCTGTCGACCACGCCCCCGAGATCGCGGCTGTCGCACATCGAAACAAAGGGCAATGCCACCACGGCAAGGTTCCGCAGGCCGATCACCCCTTCACTCGCCCGTAGGCCGGCTTGCTTCATCGTCGCGCGAACCTCGTCGTTGGGGGCGAGCCACAGCGCGGTCGTGGCGAGTTGTTGGGCGGGGATGTCGACTGGCCCCATGCCGATGTTTTCTCGGGTCGCGAATTTGATTTTCTTGAAGGCGACGGTTTGCCACGAGACATCGACTTCGCCGTAGCCGACTTGCGCGAAGGAAATCGCGTCGCTCGTGGCACGTTGCTTGGTGATAAGGACGTTGCTTTCCATCACGGCCTGCGTGTAGTAATCGGTTTCGCGGCGCTCGACGTAGGCGATCTTGCCGTTCAAGTCCAACTCGCGAACCAGAAAAGTCTCGCCGTTGTGCAAGTAAACCGCCTCGGGATAGACGAGTTCCGGGGCACTCATGGAATCGACGTTGGCGATTACGTAGTGACCTTCGGTGAGTCTGGGGCTCGTATTCTCGGTCAAGTATTTCGCGCGCGGTGCAAGCTCCGCGGCTAAATTTTTTCGCAAGACGATGCTAAACGTATTGTCGCTCATGTTGCGTAGGCTCACACCCACGGTTGGGTTCTGGCCGCCCGGGTGATAAAACTGGCCGTCGATATTTTCCAGTTGGTGTTCTTCGCACAAGATTTCGGCGATGGGTTGGGCGAGCGGGCCGAACAGCTTCACGTCCGAAGCATCGAGCGGCAGTTCGAACGCCGCGGCTTTGAGATGCTTGGCGAGCACGTAGGGATTGTCGGGATCGACCACCGCATGTTCGGGCGTTTGCGCGAAGAAATACTCGGGGTGACGGAGCAGGTATTGGTCGACCGGATCGTTGCCAGCCAGCAGCACGGCGAGACTTTCTTCGTGGCGGCGACCGCTGCGGCCTGCTTGCTGCCAACAACTGGCGATTGTGCCGGGATAATTCACCAACAAAGCCACGTCGAGCGAGCCAATGTCGATCCCAAGCTCGAGTGCATTGGTCGCCGCGACGGCCCGCAGCTTACCGGCAAAAAGGGCTTGCTCGATCTCGCGGCGTTCGTTGGGGAGATAACCACCTCGGTAGGCCCGCACATGCTTGGCGTGCGGCGAATGTTCGTCGTCGAGTTGCTGCTTGGCGTAGCGATGGATGAGCTCGGCAGCTTGGCGGGTGCGGGTGAAGGCCAGCACCTGGCCGTCGGCGGCGAGTGCTTCGGTCATCCAAGTGACCGCGTCGTCGTTGGGGCTGCGACGTGCGAGGCTATCGATTCCTAGCGGCGCCGGATTCCAGAGGGCAAAGTATTTGCGTCCGCGGGGCGAGCCGTCGTCGTCGATCACGGTCATCTCACGACCGACAAGCCGGCTCACAAGCTCGCCGGGATTGGCGATCGTCGCGCTCGTGGAGAGAAACACGGGGCGGCTGCCGTAATGCTCGCAAACGCGCATCAAGCGCCGCAATACGGCCGAAACGTGAGCCCCCAGAATGCCGCGGTAGGTGTGTACTTCGTCGATCACGACGAATTGGAGATCGGCAAAAAACTGAGCCCACTTGGGATGGTACGGCAGAAGCGACGCGTGCAACATGTCGGGGTTGGTGAGGACGAGATTCGCTTCGTTGCGGATCCGCCGCCGCTGGGCCGTCGGAGTATCGCCGTCGTAGACCCCCGGCCGTACGAGTTCCGCAAGTTCCGCGTCGCTCCCCACAAGTTCCAGCAAGCCCTTGAGTTGATCCTGGGCGAGTGCCTTGGTGGGATACAAATACAACGCGCGTGAGAACTGCGATTCAACCGCCGCTTCAAGAATCGGCAAGTTGTAACAGAGTGTTTTGCCGCTCGCCGTGCCGGTGACGACGACCAGATCCTGGCCGTCACGAGCCGCTTCGAGTGCCGCGACTTGGTGGGAATAGAGTTGGTCGATCTGCCGGTTGGCGAGCAGCCGTTTGAGCGCGGGTGGCAAAGGCTTGTCGGGTTCCGCAAACCGCCCGGGTCGTTCAGGGAGCATCTCGACGTGTTCGAGTTGACCCGCGTAGTCGCGGCGCGATTTCATGCGTTCGAGTAACGCGGCAACATCCATGACTGCGAGCCTCCGTGATTCGCCAACATTCCGATGGTAGACAGGCGTTTAGTATAGACCGCGGTTTCGAGTTGGGGCAAGTTCAGTCAGACCTGCGGACAAGTCTGTCCGCGGCTATGCGAAATTTTCCTCTCCCCGGCGAACTTCCCGAGGAGCTACACTTTCCGTATGGAGCAAACGTCCGAACCCTCGAGTTTTCGCTGGAAATGGCTGCTGGCGGTGCCGCTGGTGTTGCTCGTGGGCTGGCTGGGATATCGCTTGGTCTTCCCCGCTTTTGTGCCCCCTGTTCTCCCCGTGCCGAACGGATACGACGAATTGGTGGAACTCGGCGGCGAGCTCGCCCGCCGGACCGGTTGGTATGCGGAGATGACCGACGAAGAATTGGCGGCCATTGTGGCAGCCAATGAACCGGTGCTCGCCCAGGCCCGTCAGGCGGTTCGCAAAGAGTGCGTCGTTGCAATCGACTGGTCGGCCGATCAGAAGTGGTTCAACGACGTACACATGAAACGAAGCTCGCAGTTGCGCGAGTTGGCGCGGGCCTTCGCGGCGGAAGGCCGGCTCGCGCAAAAACAGGGCGACACCCGCCACGCGGTTAGCTGCGGGTTGGAAGTGCTGCAACTCGTCCCGGCGGCGTCGAACGGGGGGTTGGGGATCGATTACTTGATGGGCATGGGCATCAGCTATGGCGGGCTGCAATGGCTCCGCGATGCTTGCGAAACCGCTAGCTTGGATGACTGTAAATTTGTGCTGAATAATCTCCCCGACGTTCGCGAGCAGATGGAGCCACCCGCGGAGCTGTCACAACGTGAGCGGCTTTATGTGCGGCAAGTGAACGGGATTTATCATTCCTTCGTGACTGAATACCTATTCAACGCAAACCGGGCGGAGTTTGAAAAACGGTTGCAGGAAAGCTTGCGGAGTGCCCACGCGCGAACCGAGCTCTTGCGACTTCACTACGCGATCCGGGCCTTCCGCCTAACGGAGAACCGCTTGCCCCCAACTTTGGCGGAACTTGCCGGACGCGAGTTAAAGAACGTTCCCGCCGATCCGTTTCGTCAGGGGGACTTCGTCTACCTGCCGGGCGGCGATCGCTATATCCTCTACAGCGTAGGGCCGAATGGCATCGACGATGGTGGAGTCGAGAATCACCAGGACCGCGAGCAAGGGGATTTGCTTCTCGAACCCCACGAATGACTCGGAACGGGGGCAGCACCGGCTCGCTAGCGGTGCTGGCAGTAGTTCGCCCTTCACCAGGGAAATGGCTTGCGATACAGTTCGCCATTCTTTCGAGATATTCTGTCAAAGGACTGACGGCCATGGAACACTTCGATCCCGCTCAGGGGGTTGTACTCAACGACTCGCTTCATCAATTGGTGAACGATCTGCTGGTGTGGATCGGCTTCGGCACGGTCGTGGGACTCTTGGCCAAGGGCATCATGCCGGGCCGCGATCCCGGCGGGGCGATCGCCACGATTTTCATGGGGATCGGCGGCACAATCATAGGATGCGGCATCACGAGCTATTTCAACGACGGACAACGCATCGTGCCGATTAGCCCACTGGGAATGTTCGTCGGTACCTTGGGGACGCTGGTGATCTTGTTCTTTTACAAGATGCTCGGCGGATATTATTTCGTCGAGGGAGAATACGTCACCCAGTCGCATCGCCGCCGTCGCAACACCGGCAGCCGACGGCGCCGCAATTATGACTCGGCGGTGTATGAAGATTAGTTTAGCCGCGGGTCCGATCGCGTCGCAGACGAGGGGTTGTTGCCCGCTCTGCTGCGCTGGCGCTTCGCATCGCGGCTAAACGTTCGTGGCTCAACAAACAGACACGCCGTCGCGCGAAGGCGACGGCGTGCCTAGTGGTCGTTGCAAGAGCGGCTC
>JBGTEU010000590.1:0-3568 GCA_041747595.1 Bythopirellula sp. | reverse complement strand
CCTGGACGCTCACGGCCGATGAAGCGGAAATTCGTGCCGATGCCGCCCAGGAGCGCGTCATACTCAAGTTAGTCAACGCCGAGATCGATTTCGGCGGTAAGGGTTCCGTTTCGCATCCCGGCATCTCCGAATTCCCAGTTTCGTTGAGCGAATTCAGCGGGCAAACATCGCGGTCGCGCAGCCCCTCAAACTATGCGCTCCGCGAAATCGGGCCGCAGAAATTCGAGCAGTCACAGGCAATCGAGGAACTCGAACAAGAAATGGCCGCCGAGGCCGCAAACGCGATCATGACGGGCCGGATGTTTGAGCTGGCCGAAGAGAATTGGCAAACGAAACGGTATCAACTTGCGAATGCCCAGGTCACGCTGCAGCGATTTTACACCGAACCGCACCGGCGATGGGCCAATGGGTTTAGCTGCCTGTGTTTCGTGATGATCGGCGCTCCGATGGCCATGTGGCGCCGTCACGGCGAATTCTGGGGCAGCTTTTTTATGTGCTTCGCACCGATTCTCTTAATTTACTATCCGATGCTCGTCGGTTGCCTGGACATGGCCAAGTCGGGGGTGATTCCCGCGCCGGCGGTGTGGCTTGGCAACATCGTGCTAGCGGGGATCGGCATCTGGCTCATGCGACGGATCGTGCAGTTTTAGGGAAGAGTGAATAGGTGAGTAAGTGAGTAGGTAAAATGCCGTGATAGCACTCGCCTCGGCCGTACTTACTCACTTATGCACCTACTCACTTCTTCGTCTTGTCAAATTTACAAGATCGGTGCTAGACTCCGCGTCCCGTCGGGTTTCAGGAGAGACTCGTTTAGTACGCCGCTTGCACCAATCGCGACATGGAGGTCGTCGGTGCCCCATCATTGGCCCATCCGCACGAAGCTCAAGCTCGGTCTGGGACTGTTTCTGATCGCCATCCTGGCGCTCTTTGGCAGTGCGGTCTACGGCCTCTATGCGTATCGCGGCCTGGTGAAAAGCCTCAGCGCCCGCTCGGCCGAGTTGCCACTAGCGAGCGACATCCAGCGGCACGTGAACGACCTGCGAGTGATTCTCAGCCAAGCCACCGAACGCTTGGAACTCCCCGGCAGTTATCAAGCATTCACCGGGACGCAAGACGGCAAGAGCCACAATTTACCTCCCGATCTACAAATCCTCCGCCAACAGTATTGCTACAAGTTCAGCGATCTCGTCGAGTCAATCGAGCGCTATCGTCGACAACTCGATCTCACGAGCGTTGACGGAGACTTGCAACTCGGCGACGACAGCCACGAGCGCGAAACGCTGACCAAGATTGACGAGATTCTTACCATACTTGGGGGTGAAGACGTCGGCGTTGAACTGGGTGAAGATTGGCTGCTGCGACCAACTCAAGTCGATAAGCTCCGCAGCCAAGTGGATCAACTTCGGCTGTTCGTGGCCGAGCTTCCCAGCTATTTACACACTCGGCTGCAAGATCTCGCCGAGAATGTGAAGGCTCAATATCGCACGGCGATTATCACCGCCTGGTTCAACGTGGCAGTCGCCATGATTCTGCTGGTGGTCTCCGTGCGGGGTTTCATCCGCTGGTTTGCCCGGCCGCTGCAAACTTTGGTCGAGGGTTCGCGGAAAGTAGCGCTCGGAAAGTTCGATTACCGCATTCAACTCGAAACCTCCGACGAAATGGGGGAACTTGCCGTGGCGATGAATAACATGACCACGCGGTTCCAAGAAGTTCGCGATGACCTGGACCGCCAGGTGCAAGAACGCACGAGTCAAGTGGTTCGGAGCGAACAACTGGCGAGCGTCGGTTTCCTGGCGGCGGGGGTGGCCCACGAAATCAACAATCCCCTCGCGTCGATTGCCCTCTGCAGCGAATCGCTGGATTCGCGCGTGCAAGAACTTTTAGAGAGCGCCAATTGCTCGTCGCACGAAGACGTGCAGGTCGTACACCACTACCTGCAGATGATTCAGAAAGAAGCCTTTCGCTGCAAGCAGATCACCGAGAAGCTTTTGGATTTCGCGCGGATGGGGGATTCCCAGCGGATTCACACCGACCTGCGGGAACTTGTCTCCGGCGTCGTCGAAATGGTGCAACACCTAGGGAACCATAAAGACAAGAATCTGGAGCTCATCCCGGGCGATTCGGTCGTGATTTCGGTCAACGCTCAGGAAATCAAACAAGTCGTGCTCAACCTGATTGCCAACGGTCTGGAAAGTCTCGACCCCGGCGGCACCGTTCGCGTGGAAGTCACACAGGCGAACGGACTGGCGAAGGTCGTGGTCGAGGACAACGGCTGCGGCATGAGCGAAGAAGTTCGCAAACATTTGTTCGAGCCGTTCTTCACTCGCCGCCGAGGAGGGCAGGGGACGGGGCTCGGTTTATCGATCACTTATAAGATTGTCGAAGAACATGCCGGCAACATCGAAGCCACTAGCGCGGGCGCAGGATGCGGATCGCGATTCGTGGTTTCGTTGCCGGTCAATCATAAAATGAAGGAGAACAGCCATCGCTACCAAGCAGCCTAACGGTCAAGGATTGACCCTGTTGTTTGCCGATGATGAACCCTCGTTGCAAGAGCTGATGAAGCTGGAGCTGCCACGATTGGGACACCGCGTCACGGTTTGCCCCGACGGGCTGACGGCCATGGCCGCGCTCGACAAAAGCACTTACGACTGCATTTTGGTCGATCTCGACATGCCCGGTCGCGACGGCATCGGCGTGATCGCCCACTGCAAGGAAGTCTCGCCCGAGACCGAAGCGGTCGTGCTCACCGGCAAGTCGTCGATGGAAACGGCGATCGCCGCCCTGCGACACGGGGCGTTCGATTATCTGACCAAACCGTGCAAGTTGGTCGAGTTGCAAGCGCTTTTGAAGCGCGTCTCCGATACACGGCAACTCACGCAAAAATACCGTGCGCTGCAGCATCGCGTGCAGCGGCTCGAAGGAACCCCGCGACTCATCGGCAATGCCCCCGCGATGCAGAAGGTGCGGATCCTCATCGAAAAGGTTGCCCCCACGAATTCCACCGTGCTGATTCTCGGAGAGACGGGCACGGGGAAAGAACTCGTCGCCCGTGCGTTGCATGACCACAGCAGCCGTGCGGAGAATCCATTCGTCGCGATCAATTGCGGGGCGCTTCCCGAAACCCTGATCGAAAGCGAGCTCTTCGGTCATCGCAAAGGGGCCTTCACCGGGGCCGACGATCACCGCGTGGGACTATTTGAAGTGGCCCACGGGGGGACGATTTTTCTCGACGAGATCGGCGAGCTTCCCAAAGCGATGCAGGCGAAGCTCTTGCGCGTGCTCGAGAGCGGCGAAATCCGTCGCGTCGGGGAGAATAAAACCACAACGGTCGACGTGCGAGTGATCTGCGCGACCCATCGCGATTTGCAGGCGATGGTGGCCGAGGAAGAATTCCGAGAAGACTTGATGTACCGCATCAATCCGTTCGAGATTCACCTGCCCGCCCTGCGGGAGCGGATTCAGGACGTCCCCGATCTTGCACGGCATTTGCTCATTAGGCATCGGGGCAAGCAAGCCATCGACGCACTGATTGACGACGATGCGATGGAGATTCTCTAGTCCCACG
>JBGTEU010000589.1:0-2205 GCA_041747595.1 Bythopirellula sp. | reverse complement strand
TTTGAAGACGACACGCACCCTTACAACGGCATTGCCCAGCGCGACCGCTTTGCGAGTCTTTGCCAGTGCAGCTCGAAACATCTCAAAGTCTTCAGTTCTCAGATCATCGACACGACGGGTTTTGCCAAAGGCAGCAACAATCAGATCAGTGGTAGTCTTGTAGTCGGCAAAGGTCCGCTGGCCAATGTCTCCGGCGTCCAGCTGGTGTTGCTTGGCTGTCAAGACTCTATTGCACAAATCTCGAATCGTGACACCTATTCCGGGTGTCACGGGGCTGCGACCAGCCAGTAGATCGTCTTTCTGGTCTAACCAAAGAGTATTGGCAACATCGCCCTTGGGATCAGTTTTCCACGATCCGAAGTAGTGAAGCTTTTGCCGGATTTTCTTTGCCCACCTGCCACTGGCATGAGCGAACAAAGCAAAATCGGGCCGGGGTTTCTTGGGTTTAGCTTGCGCAGCAGAAATGCTAGAATTGGCCATTGCGGCACCTCGTTTCGTTTCAAAGGACTGTAGGTGTTGCTCGGCACCCGCTGGATTGCAGCCAGCGGGTGTCACTTAGACAGGTTTCAGCTTAGCGGGTGTCAAATTGGGTGTCAACCACCTTGTTACGCCAAGCGAGAAACAGAGAAAAGGCATAAAACAAGCCATTTTGGGGAATAGTGTAACGGTAGCACTCCGGACTCTGACTCCGTCAGTCTAGGTTCAAATCCTAGTTCCCCAGTTTTTCTTCCTTGGCTCCTAGTTGAAGAGCCTCGTCGAGGTTTCAATGTAGAAAAAGTCGGAGTCCTCGTCCCGGCCGACGTTGCGTGTAAAGGCACCTGGAATAAAGTGGGCGTAACCCAGGGTTAAGTCGAGGCGCGGCTTGAGGGCAATCCGCACGCGGATGTCGATTTCGTGCCCGATGAAGTTGCCGCTTTGACCGGTCGGGTCTTGCAGATTGGCGACGGGCCAGGCATCGGTATCGCTGGCCAGCCAGAACGTGCCGTAGCCGCCGTCGATGCGCAGCTTTTCGTGGGGCTGAACGTCGAACCGCAGTTTGGGAGCGATCAGATTCTCCCAGCGAAAATAGTCGTTGGCCGACCAGGGGCGGCCGAAGCCAAACAGCCGATCGAATCGCTCGTTACGATTGTCCGTAGGGTCGCGATCGCCGGTGGCATAGCCGCAGAAGGCACTGACGCGGGGCTTACTTTCGTGGTCGAACGTGTAACCCCCTTCGGTGGTGACGCCCATAGCACGGTGTTTGCCAGTGCCGAAGGTGCCAAACTGGAACGCGACGTCGAGATCGAAATCGAATCCGGTCTCGCCGACGATGCCGTAACCTCGGAGGGCCATGGTGTGAATATCGCGGTCGTCGGCGCTGCCGGGGCGGTTTTCGTCGCGTACCAGATAGTACGGCTGCAGTGTGACCACGTCTGACCAGCGCCGCCAGTCGCCCACGAATCCATAGAACCACGCGTCTTCGTCCATGCGGTCGAGTTGCGTCAGGAGCCGTTCAAGCGGTTGGAGTGCGAGAATGTCGAGCTGCCAATCGTCCTGTTGCTCGCCAATGATCGTGCGAAACCCTTGGAAAGTGTTGGTCGTATTTCGCCACTCGTTACGGGCAATCAGGCGGCGGTCGGCGTACTCGAACGCAAATCGGCCCGCTTGAATTCGCAAGAGCCGGTCCAAACCCCGCACATCGTCCAGATACAACTCCCCTTGCACCTGGATAGGCTCGTATTCGTTGATGTCGCGATCATCCGGCGCAAATTGGCTGTTGTAGCGGCGGGCATCTTCAAATTCGAACATACATCGAAATGGATCCCAGATTTCTTTCACACCCATGTATCCACGCGTGCGGAGCATGAAAGGCTCGTCGAGCACGGCAATCGGACGACGAAAATCGTCGTCGCGATATTCGTATCGCATGCGATAGTCGAGGCCGATGTCGAGCCAAGTGGCCTCGGGGTTGTCGAACCATTTTAACTCGCTCAGATTGCGGACGTATCGAGGCGGTTCGGTCTCGCGACGGGTTCCAACGCTGAGCGCATCAACATAGTAGTCGCGTTCTTCAGCAGTCGAATCTTGAGCGTACAGCCGTGGACCGACTGACAAAACGCAAAGGCAAACGAAGGACCACTCCGCCAAACAGATCACGCCGCGGAAGAAGGGATTTGCTTGTTGAAGAGTTGGCACGCTCTGATTCCTTTTAGATCGCGCGAGCCC
>JBGTEU010000588.1:0-3438 GCA_041747595.1 Bythopirellula sp. | reverse complement strand
TGAGTGGCAGTCCATAGAGCCGTCCCGAGACTGTCGCCACACATGCGGTACCTGTCCACACGGACTCAACGCCGTCACCGAGTGCCACGTCTGTTCTCCACGCCTGCTCTTGGGCAAATAGTGTCAGATTGAACTCAGATTCTGCGATGATTACGGCAGTGCGCTCGCGCGGCCAAGCGATCTTCTCCGAGAACGCGATTCGGAAGCCCACTTGCGTGTGTGGGCCGCTCTGTGTCAACGGGCGGAAGAGCCGCAATTGCTCTTGAGCCGCAAGGGATGGGGTCCGCTCCAGGATGTTTACAGCGGCGAATGGGGTCGCGGCCAGAACGTAGACGTCGGCCTTCACGCTGGCACCCGATCTGACTTGGGCAGCCGTGATGGCCGTTCCGTCGTAATCGAGTTTGTATAGGGGTTCTTGCCAAAAAAACCGCACCCCATGCTTCTTCAGGTGCGAGACCCACCTGTCAAACCAGCATTCACTGCTCGGGCCGCGGAGTAGCAGCCAGCCGTCACAGGCCCCGTGCGTCCATGCGGGACCTTCGTCATCGGCTTTGTGAGGATGTGTCGGTTTGGTTGTCAATTGCTTGCGGAAGAACTGACCGGCTTGATGGAGCGACACATTGGTCCAATCGGAGCCGATCCAAGGCCCGAAGGTTGCCCGCCATAGACGCCATCCCTGTTCACTCAAGAGGGGTTTCCACTGCTCGGCAGCGTTCAGCGTGGAGTAGTGCTCCCGGGACCGGCAGTCGGACGCGAACGTTTTGATCAGGAGCCAGGCCCACCGAACGCCTTCCCACCGCCCCAACTGGAACATTTTGGGCAAGTGGATAAGTCCGGAGTAAAACGCCGCCTTTCCATTGTCGGGAGCAACGCAGAAGGCGATCGGCCGCGAGAGTCCCTTGTCGTACAAGCTCCCGCTCTCGTCGAATGGGATCTGGTGCATCAGGTCGAATGTGTTGTGGTACCAAGGGCCCATCCCGTGCCAAGAGTACTCGGAGGGCATGTTCCCGTCTCCCGGTATCCGCCCGCTTCGGTAAAACCCTCCGGCCTCGCTGTCGGCCTCGTACACCGACACGTCGTATCCAAGTCTCGCGAATTCATGTGCTGCACTGAGTCCTGCAATGCCCGCTCCGAAAACGGCGACTAACTTCGGCATGCTGTTGCTCTCTCGGTGAAATGCGGTCACACCAATCAGTTGCCTTGACCGCCGTGGTTAACCCGGGGGCTTGTCCTCCCGCCTACCGCCTGAATTAAGCTGAGCCGCGAAGCGGCTTGTGCTTGAATGAAATGTCAGACGTTCCAGCTACGCGGCTGCCACCTGCTAGTCCTCTAAATCGTTTATCAAGCTTTCCATCTCGGAGATTTCACGCCGTTGGGCCTCAATGATTGCGTCAGCGAGTTTTCTCACGCGGGGATCTGAAAGATTCGCTCGCTCGCTGGTGAGGATGGCAATCGAATGATGAGGAATCATTGCTTTCATCCACGCGATATCCCTGACGGTTGCTTGACTCCGAACAAGCCACATTCCCAATCCGATTAAAGCGACACTGCCGATGGCTATTGCCAGGTTGGCTCGCTTATCCTTGTACATATGGCGCATGAACAAGAGCACGACCAACGCCATTGAGCCGGCCATGATAAAAGTCATAAACATGCGGGTTTGGCTAAACCATGCATGGCTGAGCTGATATGTATTGAGGTACATGAGGCAGAACATTAGAACAGATGCCGTCAGGATCATGAGCACGAAGTTTCTGTACGGATGCATCAAATCTCTCCTGTGACGTCTAAGTCTAACGTTGCGGTTCAGCGGGCGGCGGCGAAAGACGTGCAAGCAAACAAAAAAGCGTGCCACCGCCGCTCCGTTGCAACCGATGGTTCGCCGCTACATCGCGTCGCAGTGTCAATGTAAGTTAGCCGAAACGTGACGTTGCCGCAACGCTCTCGGTAAGAACGCGTTCAGTTTTCGCCAGTCTAATTCGGCTGGAATGTCGAGTGCCGTTAGCCGTTCCGGCCACTCAGACACCGGAATACCGATTACGTCCAAAAAGTGTATGTATCCGATGCGTCGCATGTCATCATCGTGACGCTCGTCGGCGACAAAGTGCGCAATAGCCGCGGCTAGTCGACGCTCGATCGTTTGCGAATAGGACAATGCGAGCGTGCCAAAAGCATCAACAAGATCCCAGCCGCCAAACGTGTCAGCAAGCCGCGCGAATGGATCGGGACACTGTGAATTGTGCCAGCCATCACGGTATTCAATCACGCCGAAGCGATTCAGGCGATCGAGCTCTTGAATGACATATCGATCGAAGGCGCGCCGTGACTCCAGAGGGACCATTGACCAGCGGTAATCGCTAATCTGCTCAGTGCTGGCACCAGGATGACGCCGAAGAAATCGGGTGACGGTTGTGGCATCACGTTTAACGCCACGTTCAAGTTGCCATCGAATTCGTGAGATTGCGTCGGGTAGTTGCAACATAGGTCCAGCGCCGAACATCTACAGTCGGCGAATGCCACCGTTCACCGGGACGCGGCGAACGACGTTGATTTTGAAAACCGCGCGGCCCGCGGCGCCGTGTGCACGGCATTGTTATTTGCGGATCTCGGCGTCGCGAGCGAGTTGGCAGACGCGACAGTCCGTGCAGTGCGGTTCTTCGGGAAACTCGCTTCGTATCTTTTCAGCGATCGAGTTTGCAAGCGCGAGGCCCGGCAACAGTCCCCACCTGTTGACGGCATTCGGGTCGATGATGCCGGGAAATCGCCCGCAGTTTGTCAGCACACTGATCGAGTCGTACCCATCGAGTATATCAAACCCACTCGGCTCGAACCCCCGTGGCGGCTGATTTTCAGTAGTTGGATCCGCGATCATAGCAATGATCTGATCGCGGCCGATTCGCCAGGCACACCTTTGCCGAAGGTAGTCGCAATCGTGAAACCACGTTATTCGGTAGTCAGCCTGAACGTTGTGGTCCCAATCGTCATCATTCAGTTGATCAATAAGTTCCGGGCACATCATGTGGTCAAGTGTCACAAGTTCATCGACGTGGCTGAAACCAATCCATTTGATGTAGTCACGCCAGCGATCGGCGCTGTTCGATGTAAATCGCTCACGTGCAGTGTAGAGCCAGTCAGGCACATTAATTCAGCAAATAACGACGGCGATCACCGAGTCGCCGTCGGAAAATGTTGATTTGAAAATTCGCGTGGCGGGCGACGCACGTCGACATACTCTTAGGTTGTCGGTTTGAGATAAAGCATAAAATGGCTTCTCTCGATGTCGTTTTACGAGCTGAATCACGAGGATTCGCTCCAAGTTTTTAATGATCGTAACCGCCAGTTTGGACACCTGCGGTTCGACAATACAATCGAAAGAAGCCAAATGAATTCTACAACAACACCCCGCCGTTTTGAAGCACAAAAATCAACTGCAGGCCA
>JBGTEU010000587.1:0-7840 GCA_041747595.1 Bythopirellula sp. | reverse complement strand
AGGAATCTGGGTTCTGCTATTACACGTTTTCAATACGTGAGGGTACTGCAGGCCAGATTCCTTCCGCCTCCGGCGGACCGAGCCTCCTTCGGAATGACAGGTAATCATAAACTTGAGGAGAAGAAAAATGACAAACACAATTGAACCAGATCGTTGGGAAACCCGGCTTACCGAGGCCTTTGATGCCCTGTGGGATTTGTTCGTCGATCCCCGCGAGGCGTATCTCGATGATGCGGGGACAATGTGGAACACGCTGTCGGTGGGGGGCCACGCGGGGCCGCGGGTGAGCGTGCCGTTTGCCACCGAGCAAGATCTCACTGAGATCCGCAATCAGGTGCGGCACCTGGTGAACACCAACGAGTTCGCGATCAACGGCATCGAAAATCGCGTGAGTTATTTGGTAGGCACGGGGCACGTGTACCGAGTTTGCGTCCGCAAGGGGGTTGAGGCCCCCGCGGAATTGGAAGCCGAGGTGCAAGCGGTGATCGATGAATTTTTGCAGGTGAACCGTTGGCAAGCACGGCAACAGGAAATTGTTCGCCGCTTGGACCGCGACGGCGAAGTTTTCCTGCGGCTGTTTGTCGATGCGGAAGGAATTACGCGCGTGCGCTTCGTCGAGCCCGATCAGGTGGCGACGCCACGTGAGTTGAGGCACGTTTCCGAAGCAAGTTTCGGCATCCACACGGAGCGGCACGACGTGGAATCGGTGCTGGGCTACTACATCGACGAGGAGCCGGTCGCCGCTGACGCGATCCAACATCGCAAGGCGAACGTCGACGCCAACGTCAAACGGGGCTTGCCGCTTTACTATCCCGTGCGGAAGAATCTGCGGCGGATCGAAAAACTTCTGCGAAACATGAGCGTCGTGGCGGAGATTCAATCGGCGATCGCGCTGATTCGCAAACATCGGGGGGCTTCGCGCTCGGGGGTCGAGCAATTCGTCGCCGATCAAAGTCAAGCCTCCACCATTGGCGGACGCACCCGGTACCTTTCGCAATACGCACCGGGCACGATTCTCGACGCCCCCTCGGGGATGGATTACGATTTCCCCGCGTCAGGGATCGACGCGAGCAACTTTGTCGCGGTGTTGCAGGCGGAACTGCGCGCCGTCGCCTCGCGGCTGGTGATGCCGGAGTTCATGTTTACATCCGACGCCTCAAACGCGAATTACGCATCGACGCTTGTAGCCGAAGGCCCTGCGGTAAAAATGTTCGAGCGGCTGCAAGGGAATCTCAAGAATGAGGACCGCGAAATACTTTGGCGGGTGATCGCCAATGCGGTGGAAGCGGGACGGTTACCGCTGGAGGTTCACAAATGGGTGGACATTCAGATCACGCCCCCATCGCTTGAAGTGCGGAACACATTGCAACTGGCGCAGGTGGAGAAGATCGCCTACGAGAAAGGAATCCTCTCGCCGCAGACGTGGAGTTTGAAGTTGGGGCTGGATTACGACCAGGAGCAGAAGAATCTGGCGATGCATGGTGGGTGAGTGAGCAGATAGCCGCGATTCGACGAATCGCCGGGACCTGCCGAGACGTCGCTCGGCGGCTATTGGTTTGTATGTTCTCGCTAGCCGCAACCTGTTAAAACACACACATGGCAAAAAAGCGTACCACTACATCGAAGATTACCTCCTCCAAGGAAAATCGCGTCGCGGCTGTCGATGGCGCGGGGGAGCAGTACACGATCCATCTGATCTCGGGTTCGACGGGGGATTTGCTCTACCGCTTGGCCTCGGTGGCGGCGACGCAGTTTTCAGGGATCGACATCAACATTGTGCCGCATCCGCTGGCCGAGACGCACGAAATCTTGGAAACGATCCTCGAGCACATAACGGGCCCGCGGGCGATTGTCATTCATGGACTGGCCGATGCGAGCGCCAAGCAATTTGTCAGATCGTTTTGTGTGCGGCGACGGTTGCCTCATTTCGATGCCACGGGTCCACTGTTTGATTTCTTGGCGGATAGCCTGGGTCAGTTGGCCGACAACGACTTGTCGCGGTTGCACCGTGTGGATGCCGCGTATCAGAAGCGGATCGCGGCGATGGAATTCGCCATGGAGCACGACGACGGGTTGGGGCTTGTCACCTTGCCCGAGGCGGAGATTGTCATCGTGGGCCTGAGCCGCGTGAGCAAGAGTCCCACAACGCTCTACTTGGCCTCGCGGGGTTATAAGGTGGCTAACGTTTCGATTTCGCCGGCGACGGGTTTTCCGCGCGAGTTAACGAAGATCGCCAAGAAAAAGATCGTGGCGCTGACGATGCAGCCGAAGCGATTGCACGAAATCCGCGTTGAGCGCATGAAGACCGACGGAGCCCCCGGCACCGATTACGACGATCTCAAGAGCGTGATTCGTGAGGTGCTCGATTGCGAAGAGGAATGCCGGCGCCGCGGCTATCAACTCGTGGACGTCACGAACATGACGATCGAACAATCGGCGGCGCGGATTCTCCAGGCGCTGGGGTTTATTTCGTAGGGGGGATGTAGGCCGGAACAAGCGGTAGCGCAGTTCCGGCATTGAGCCGGTATTCATGCCGGAACTGCGCACGGCTTGTTCCGGCCTACAAAAAAATCACGAGTGGCACAAAAATCGTTAATGAATTGGCCACCGCGATGTGCTAACTTCAGACGCATGAGAGCCAACAACACGATAGAAAAAACCGACAAGCGAGCAGTCGCGCAAGCCGAGTTCAAGAAGCTGATTGAAAACGCCTGCGTGGCGGGTTTTCATGGGAGTGCCACTGTGACGGTTACCGTGCAGGATGGGCATATCCAGTACACGCGCGTCGCGGTGGAGAGAATGGTGAGGTAGGGCAATGTCATTCTGAGGGAGCCTAGGCGACAGAAGAATCTGGCCATGAACTGTTGCACGTTTTCCATACGTGTGACAGTGGAAACCAGATTCCTCGGGTCGTACGACTCCCCTCGGAATGACAACGATTGACAGGGTATCCCACCGAGCCGGCGATAATGCCGGTATCGAAGTTTGAGCCCCGATTGAGACACATGCGTCTCGATCGGGGCTTTTTTTATGGACTGAGGAAATATGTAGGCCGGAACGAGTAACGCGAGTTCCGGCATGAAGACGTGTTGGCGTTCATTTGCCGGAACTGCGCACGGCTTGTTCCGGCCTACGAATTTCAAAGGAAAGTCAATTATGACAACAGAAGAGCTATTACAGGAATACTCCGATTCGCGGGACGTAGCCGTGCGAGTGGATCGTGGGGAGGGAGTCCTCTTTGGGGTGAAGCTGATCGGGCTCAGCTCGCGGAATGGCCGCCGCTATCGTGAAGCGGCGCTCGCGGGGGCCGCCGTGCTTTATGAAGACGCCAAGGTGAACGTCAACCACCCCAAGGAGGGGCCACTCGCGCCGCGGGATTACCAAGACCGCATCGGGATCATTCGTGGCGTGGAGTTTCGCGCGGGCGAGGGTTTGTTCGGCAATCTGCATTTTAATCCCAAGCACGCGCTGGCCGAGCAGTTGGTCTGGGACGCCGAGCACAATCCGCGGAACGTCGGCTTCTCGCATAATGTGCAGGCGAAACTGAGCCGCTCGGAAGCCGGAATCGTGGTCGAGGAAATCACGCGGGTGCAAAGCGTCGATCTCGTGGCCGACCCCGCGGCAACCGAAGGTTAGTTCGAGCAAACCGAACAGCGGAATAATTTGCCGTTGGGCAATTGGGACGCGCTAACGCTGGAAACTCTGCGGCTGCATAGGCCCGATTTGCTCGCGGAGATCGAAGCCGCAAGCACCGCGCACCTGCAAACAGTTCGGGAAGAAACCGAGGCTCGCGTCGTGGTTCTGGAACGTGGGCAACGGATCAGCGAGTTGCTCTTCAAATACGGCTTGCCCGTGCCGGCCCGCTTAGGTTTAGCCGGTCGGAAAGGCCAGGGGATTGTCAACGCGGCGTTTATCGAAACGCTGCTTACACTCGCCGACGACAGCGAAGTCGAACGGCGAATCGCCGAGCGAGCCGAGTTGGTTCGCAGCGCCAGCACTTGGCAGAGCCAACTGTGGAGAACATCGGGCCCCCGCTCGCGGGATCAATTGGCGATTGGTGAATCGCGCTCGAGTGGTTCCGTAACGTCGCAGGAGTTCGCGCGGTCGCTGAAAGTGGCGAGGTAGTGAATGTGCCTTTCCGTAGGCCGGAACGAGTAACGCGAGTTCCGGCAGGAAAACGTGTTGGCGTTCAATTGCCGGAACTGCGCACGGCTTGTTCCGGCCTACATCATGTTGTTCGACCGTGGGCAGCCGCCCGCGGCTAGTACTGAGTCACACAGTTTTTACTTTAGCGGAGGAAATTTGATGGCGAATACGATGCGTTGGCGTTACGGAGACACGAATCCCGTGATGATGCCGGTTGGGAACGAGGACGCGATCGAGATTGGAGATTTGTTATTCGCGGCCGACGGCGAAGCCCGGCCCGCTTCGGCTCTGGAGAACCAAGGCACCCTGGCGGCAACTCTCGAAGCGTTCCACGACGCTTTTGTGGGCGTGGCCATGCAATGCTCGCCGGCGGGTGCGTCGGAGCCGATTCGCGTCGCGACCACGGGTGTCTTTGAGTTCGAATGCGCGTCGGCAACTTTCGACGTGGGGGACTTGATCGGCGGCAACGACAACGGTGGCGGTGAACTCGACGATCAGTTCGTCGATGAGGTGGCCACGTTGAACTTGGCCATCGGCCGCTGCGTCAAGCGCGTGTCGCCCGCGGGGACTAAGGTGCTCGTCGACGTGGTGAGCACGGTCGTCAAAGGCGGGCCGCAAGCGGCGGCGTAAGGGGAAATTTGTAGGCCGGAACGAGCGGTAGCGCTGTTCCGGCATAGTAGTGGTCATCGGCTATTTTCGCCGGAACTGCGCACTGCTTGTTCCGGCCTACGATTAATCAAAGAAGGAGACATACGTGTCACTCAATTATCGAGAACTCAAACGGCGTTATGAATTGGATGGGGAGGCTCGGACCGTGGAACATCTTTCCGAAGCCTTGCAACAAGGCCACCTGTCCGCGGAAGATTTTTCTATCCGCGATCTGGCCGAGGCGTTGGTGCCCGACGGCCGGGAATGGGTGCGGCTGCTCGATCCGCGTTCCGGAGGGCAAGTGAGCGTGCTGGAAGCGGTCGATGGCGTGGATGTAACCGCGTTCTTGAACGTCGCGGGGCAAGTGGTCCATTCCAAGATCCTCGATGCTTACACGCAAGAGGCGTTTGTCGTTTCCAAGTTGGTGCAGACGATTCCCACAAGGCTCGACGGCGAGAAAATCCCGGGCGTTGGCCGCGTGGCGGAAAGCATCGACGAGGTTCCGCCGGGAATGCCGTATCCGCACCTCGGTTTCGGCGAAGATTACATTGAAACGCCGAATACTTCCAAGCGGGGATTCATCGTGCCGGTGACCAAGGAAGCGATATTCTTCGACCGCACGCATTTGATTCTCAGCCGCGCCGCCGAAGTGGGCGAGATCCTGGGACTCAACAAGGAGAAGCGTCTCTTGGACGTGGTCATCGGCGAGACGAATAACTTCAAGGCCAACGGCGTGAGCCACGACACCTATCAGACGAGCAGCCCATGGATCAACTCCCTGGGGGGCAACGAGTTGGTGGATTGGACCAATGTCGATAATGCCGAGCAATTGTTTGCCGAGATACTCGACCCCAATACGGGCGAACCGGTGTTGATCCGCGGAACGACCGTGTTGGTGATGCCCGCTTATCGTCACGCGGCGCACCGCATCTTCAACGCGAAGGAGATCAACTACGCACCGACGGGATCGGCGACCCAAACCACGGCGGCCAATCCGCTGGGCAATTACCGCGTGGAAGAAAGCCGCCTGGCGTATCGGCGGATCGTCGCCTCGGGCGTGGCGGCTGCGGTCGCGAAGAAGTGGTGGTTCATCGGCGACTTCCGCAAGGCCTTCGCCTACATGGAGAACTGGCCGATTACCGTCACGCAAGCTCCGCTCAACAGCGAAGCGGACTTTAACAACGACGTGGTCTTGCGATTCAAAGCGAGCGAACGCGGAGCAGCCGCGGTGTTGAATCCACGGTTTGTGGTGAAGTGTACGGGGTAGGAGGTGAGTTCCGTTGTCATTCCGAAAGGAGCCGTGCGACTTGAGGAATCTGCGTTCGACTGTCACACGCACCAAAATACGTGTACGGGAGTTACCCAGATCCCTCAGTCGCCTAGGCTCCCTCGGGATGACATTTAGATTGGTTTTTTCTTTTCAGGGGAATGAACGATGTCGAGTGACGCCGAACAGATTGCGTTGATTCGTACTTTAACCTTGGCCCAACTGGCCGACTTGCGGGCGAGTTCCGATTCGACCTTTGCCGTCGATGGCAAAGAAGTGACGTGGGCTGAGTATGTCGCCTCGTTGGAAAAAACCGTCGATTGGTGCGACGCCAAGCTCGCGGGCTACCAGCCGTTTGAATGTCGTTCGCAGGGGATGACGTAGGGGGCGTGTCGGTGTCGAGATTATAATCCCCCTCCCCGCCGTTTTCCCGAAGAGTTGGCCGGGGAGGGGCTAGGGGAGGGGTTTTGACGTTGGTGAGCGCGATTGAATACGAGGCAAGGCAACAGTGGCAATGAATTCGAGTACGCCGTCGAGATTGTGGATGACGTCGTCATTACTAATGCGTAGAGTCATCAAACCCAACGAACCCAGAAATTCGTTTCGGGTTTGATCGTACGTGGAACGATCATCATGGCTGCGACCATCCAGCTCGATGACCAATCGTGCTGCCGCACAATAGAAGTCTGCTACGTAAGGTTCAATGGGGTGTTGTCTGCGGAATTTCAAGCCAGTGAGCCTTCTACCTCGTAGCGCCGACCATAGTAGCTTCTCCGGTACGGTGGCGTTCGCTCGCAAATCCTTGGCGTAATTCTTGGTTTGGAAATTTGCTCGTTTGGCTGGGCGAATACTCATTTTTGATGACCCTCCCCTAGCCCCTCCCTTGAGTACAAGGGAGGGGGATTTTGATCGCATCTGTTGTCAACTCAACTCATATTCGTCACCCGGCGGAAGAGGATGCCGATGAATTCGCGCAGGACGTCGGCTTCGCCCGTTTCGAGGATGACCGACACTTGATAGAGCAACTCTCGCCTCGCATTCATCGCGGTGGCGGCGGCGAGGGCTCCTTCTTCGGTGAGCTCGCCCCCCACGGCCATGCGGCTGTAAAGTTCCTCGAAGTCGGCATTGTTCCAATCGGCGAACAACGCCGGGTTGCCGTCGATCACTTGGGCCACGAGCGGATTGGTCGCCTTATCGAACTTGGCTTGCCCCCCGGCAAAGGGATCGTGAAACAGTTCGTCGATGTCGATGCCCAAACCTTCGGCGAGTTTGTGAAGCGTGCGGGCGTGGGGACGGGTGTCGCCGTGCAGCATGCTCCGCAGGGTGCGTTCGTCGAGGCCCGTGGCGTGGACCACGTCTTGCATCGTCATGTCGAGCCGTGCCATGAGCCGGCGAACATTGGCGCCATGGAGAATGCGCAGGTCTATCCGCGGATTGGAGGACGTGGCCGACATATAAACATGTGTACAGTAATCGAGGCGGCGGGTCAAGTGTTGGGTTTTTTTAGCCGCAGGAGGGCAATTCTGTCATTCCGAGGGAGCCTAGGCGACTGAACTCGTGCGGTTTGAATTAGAATACAATCCTATATGCCCGAATACTTTGTCTACATCAGGTCCAACCAATCGCGGAATCCAGATTCCTCAGTCGCTGAGGCTCCTTCGGAATGACAATGATTTCAGACCGTTATTGCATCATCGGTGCGGGCACCTCGGGGTTGGCCGTGGTGAAGAATTTTCTTGCCCAGGGGATTCCCTTTGACTGCCTGGAACGCGAGGACAC
>JBGTEU010000586.1:0-4748 GCA_041747595.1 Bythopirellula sp. | reverse complement strand
AACCGCAGGCCATCGACGTGATACTCGTCGAACCACATGAGCGCATTGTCATGGATAAACTGTCGCACTTCATTGCGGCCGTAGTCTGGACGATTTGAGCCCCACGGGGTCTCGGCACGCCAGTCGTTGTAGAAGTAAATACCGCCCAGTTCGTTTTCACTCCAACCATCAAACTGCCAGAGACTTAGATCGCCCGATCCAAAATGGTTGTAGACAACGTCCAAGATCACGCCGATCCCAGCTTGATGCATCGACTTGACGAAGCGTTTGAAGCCCAGTGGTCCACCGTAGTCGGTCTCCACCGCGAAAATGCAGGCTGGATTGTAGCCCCAAGACGAAACGCCGCCGAATTCGGCTATCGGCATGACCTCGATCATGTTGACCCCCATCCGCTGCAAGTGATCGACCTTTTTGAATACCTCGGCAAACTTGTCCAAGTTGTCATCTTTCGATTCGGGAAACGTACCCAAATACATCTCGTAAATCACCATTTCATTTGTCGCCAGGATCTTAAAATCATCATTCTCCCAATCGAAATGCGGATCATGGATAACCGCGTTCCCTATCCAAGTTGTCACCTGCCGCGCGCGGGGGTCAATGCGAGATAGTTCCTTGTCGCCATTTACCAAGCGGAATCGATACTCATTGCCAATGGCTGCGGTCGGAATGTCCGCGTACCAGTTGCCATCTTCTTCCTTTGCCATAAGATTGGCATCCGAAGCCCATTGGTTGAATGATCCAATTACATAAACCGCGTCGGCGTGAGGGGCCCAAACGCGAAACGCGACGCCCGACGCGTGTGGAATCGCTCCCATTCCTGCATGCGTCTCCTCGACTACGGGTGATCTCATGGGCAAACTCCTGGCGGACAATTGTGGTCAGAAATAATGCTCTGTCAAAGCTTGATGTTGGGAATCAGCCGAATGGCAATAGCCACGGTTCCCACGCAACGTTAGGAATCAGCCCGCACGAATTTTACGTTCTGGTTGGAGCAATTGTTCCGCAGCCGGTAATGCCAAGCTGCTTGGTAGGGGAGCCAACTCGCAGCCGAACGTACTCTTCCGCAGCGATAGATAGTCGTTCGTGCAATCTCGCCGCACGCGCGCGACTCCTCCTGACATGGGATGGGTACGCCGCAACGTACAATATCGAACAAAGAGAAACATCGCCAAACTCCCCATCTTGTCCGCAGTACTCAATTTCCTTTTTGGGTTCGCCGGTTGCCGTAAGTTGTTCAGTGCATGTCGCGCCGAGAAAAATTTACGGTAACACTCGAAGAGCATGTCCGACAACCGCTGTTTCGATAAACATGGATGCCGCCAGGTAAGGCTGGTCGTGTCGAATCGGTCCAAATTCGGTTCGTTGATCAGCCCGGCTTCCAGAAATTCGTCGTACTGTTCCGTTCCTGGAATGGGGCACAGGATATAGAAAGACGCCCAAGTGGGTGCCATCTCGCGCAGCACTGATAAATGCTCGCGGATTTCATCCTCCGTGTCCTGCGGGAAACCAATAATGTTGGAGAAATGCGAACTGATGCCATACTCACGGCACAGACGTACGATATCTAGATAGGCCTCGGGGCGGTTTTGCTTCTTACGAGCTGCCACCAAAGTTTCTCGATTGAATGATTCAACGCCCACGAACATTTGGTAGCAGCCGGCCCGTTCCAACAGCTCGACCAACTTCTCCTGCTTTGCAATTTGCGTGTCGCATTGCACGAAGAATCTAAGTCCCAACTGCTCCTCGACCATGGCATTGAGCAAATCTTCCGCTTCGGGATACTTATTGAAATTGTCCGACGTGAACATGATGGCGCGAATACCAGCGGCTTTGGCGGCTCGGAGACTCGCCATCGTCGTTTCGATACTTTGACTTCTGATTCGTCGTCCGGCAATCTTTGTCACCGAGCAGAAGTTACAGAGGAAAGGACAACCCCGCGCCGGATAGACTCCCAACATGGGAATGATATAGCGACCTAGGTCGCTGCGACTCGGCGGAACGAGGACAGGCGCCTCGAGTTCCTGCTGCCAGCGGCGGTCGCTGCCGTACAATGGCTGCAATTCTCCGGCAGTAGCGTCAAGGAGAATCTCGGACCAAACAAGTTCTGCCTCCGCTTGTGCGAAGCTCACTCCTCGGCCATGAAACATCGAGGTATCGCAGGTCATGACATGTGGACCACCAATGATCGCCATGCATCCGTTGCTGCGGGCGTATGCGGCCAGATCCATGGCGCGATGGAATTGGTGGCTTTGCACTCCAACCAAGGCCACGAGTGTGCGTTTTCCCGGCGGGCAGCGAAGCAACTTAAGATACTCGAGATCCGTATGAACGTATTCGTCCACGGCATGCGTCTCGACCGGTATTCCGCTCACCGCTGCGGGGACCATACTCTCAACGTAGGGCACGGTACTGTTAGGCATGAACCCGCGCCGAAAACGCTCGACGCTTCCATCTTCCAGATACTTGCTCGGCTTGATGATTACGACCTGTAACGACTGCGACATGGCGCCCTCTTCGAGTTAAACTTCATTACTTTTAAGTGAGACTAAATGAGAAGAAACAAGAATGTCAATGTTCGCCGGATGTTCAGTGTTCCTGACACGACTTTCTTCTTGGTTTCCCATCTCCTTGCTTTTACGAGTAGGATTTCTACCAGCACGGCGGACTCGTGCGGATTTCAACATTCAACTCCCCAGATTATTACTGTCCCAACCGACGGCTGTATATAGAGGAAAAAGGGATTATCCAATGGCGGAATCCACCACTGCCGAGTCGCATAAAGTCGCCAAGGGCTCGGCCAGCTTAAAAAGTAGGCCGCCACCGCCAGCGTAAACAGTATGATCTCCTCGCCGGTAGTGAAAATTACTACAAGCCTCTGTAGAAGGCATTGTGCGTGGAAAAAGGCATGGAGCACAATCAAAATTGTCGGCTTTGTTGATGAATGGCAGTCGGGCGGCATTCTGTCAAACATCAACAAGTATTGTCGGCCCCTTTCGACGCTACCGATTCCAGCGCAGTCAATTGACGGCGCTAGACCGCTTCACCTGAGTGGACCTCCCAGCATTACTGTTTTGCTTTATCACATGGGTTCATCCCTCAATATTATCCACAACGCATGCAGCAGTCCGGGGAGGTAAACGATCAGCGTGAGCACGATATTGAGAACGAAGTGAAAGCCAATGCCGGCTTTAAGTCCAACCGCGAGTGGCGGCAATACGATCGCGATGAGCACAAGCAACAGTTTGCTCATAGTTGATGTCTTTCTGATTGTGGGCAGTTCGAGTTCACTGTGTACGGAAAAAAACCTTCAGGAACTTGCTGGCAGCTTACGTCGAGAAACTTTGCCGTTTCCGCCGAAGACACCAATTCTAGCTTCCCATACCATTACTTGCGAATCGCGGCAGACCTGATTCTCCAATGGTGGAATCCGCCATTGCAGTAGAAGGTCCCCCGCGATTTGCCGCTGGGATTGGGGGCGTCGAGGTTCGAAGGAGGCACCGCGCAATCATAATCGTGGAGTAGGTTAGTGAGAGACGATCGGACAGCCACTTGCCGAACATCACGGGATTTCGTCGGCTCTTGTTGGAGCTGTCAAATTCATCGCCGCTGGTTGCCGACGCCAGGCGGACGAAACTTCATAGGCCAGACGGCGAACTCGGTTGATGCCTCCTAGGGGACGATGGGCGGCGAGCGCATGCCAAACGTTGAATGCGAGGCTCTGATACTCAACTTGCTGCCGCAGCAAAGCGATCTCCTGCCGCGGCAGCGACAAATGGGCAACGGTTCGAAACGGTGATTCACTCTCCGGCCATTCGCTGCTGGCGTCTTCGATGGGCATCGTGCGCTCGGACGTGCGGAGCTGCACTTGGAACTCGAACAGCACCTGCTGTGTGCGGAGCGTTTCTTCGAGAGCCAACCGCAGCGCGTCGGCCTGGGTACCTAACCGCTGGACCAGTTTCAGGTACGAGTCGTGGCGATCGCCGGCTGGCTTGACCCGATACTTTGCCACGAAGTTGCCGTACCGGATCGGGGCCATGCTGAAGTAGGTGTGGCTGGCCGGGTGAGCGGGGAGTTGGCCTGCGATGCGGGCGCCGGTGAGCAACTCGCGCCAATGCCAGTGCAGCGGATTCCAGTCGCCACCTGTGAGCACTCCTTGAAATTTAGCAAACAAATTGTCGTCCGCCTGTACAACGACCTGTTCCAATCGCAGAAAGTCCTGCACATTGCTGGCGAAGAACACTGGGTAATTGATCATCACAAAATCTTGCGTGGGGTCCCTCTGGTCATCGGGCAAAAGCCGTTCGCCGGTAACGCCCAGAACTTTGATTGCCATCCCGCGACCATCGGGAACGACATCGGATTGCGCTCGGATGGCCGCGTTTGAGAATCGCACCTTGGCCCGGTAGATGCATTCGTGCTCAAACATCCCTTGAGCGAGTTCGCCGGGCAGATTCGGTAGCACCCGGAACTCCCCGTCCGCGTAGCCATGCGTTTTCACACGCACGTCGGCGGTAAACCGCCCGCTTTTGGCATGGCTGCGCAAAAGCAACGCTTGCAAAGCCGCAATCACCCGCTGAATATCCTCCGTCTCACCGGGTGGAATCGTTTCGAGGTCGTCAGCATACGGCAGCGGCGGATTGACTGTGGTCATTATAGATAGATAACTCGAATGATGTCTGCGGCGACCGCTTTGTTAACGCGCCTCTTTACTTTGCCGCTTTTCCCACACACGTTCGTTTCGCCTCCTC
>JBGTEU010000585.1:0-2316 GCA_041747595.1 Bythopirellula sp. | reverse complement strand
CGCGGGAGCTCGGCCTGGAGCAGGCGCGGGTGCTCGACCTAATGCAGGTGGAGCCGGCCGACCTGGCGCGGGCGACATCGCTGGGAGCGGGCGACCCAGTGCCGGCCAATTAAATAACTTCTTGAATATCCCCGCGCAAGGCGCGCGACCCGGTGCAGGCCGTCCCTCGGCAGGGACGCTACCCGCCGGCGGCAACGCCGCGGTGTCGGACTTCTTCCAAGGTGGCGGCGGACGGGTTGGCGCGGCGGCTGGCGTGGGAGCCGCCACTGGAGCGATCGCTGGAAATCGGGCCGCTCAAGTCGGTGCTCGCGCCGAAGGGGCTGGCTCGATTGCCGACAACCGATCCGATCGCATCGGCGAACGTACGGATACCCGTTCGGACTTACGCGACAGCCGGGGAGAAAACCGGGACTTTGCTTCGGACAATCGGCAAGATCGCACAGGCGATCGAGGGGATCGTCAAGCGGCTCGGGTCGAGAATCGAGGTGATTATCGATCAAATCTTGCCGAGGGCCGTGGTGATCGGCGCACCGACCGGCAACAACAGAGGGGCGACCGCGCCGATAGCATCCGCGATGAATTGAGCGATCGGTTTGATGACAATCATCTGTTCGAAGACTTCTGGCGTGATCATCCCAACGCCTATGTCAACTTTCGGCAGAACCCTGTCTTTTGGTCGTGGGCGACGTTTGCCACGGCGTCGGCGTTCATGCCCTGGAACTGGGGCACGGGTTATTATTACGACTATGGCAGCGGCGGTGGTGGCGGTGGTGGGTATTCCTCAGACACCGGTGCGATGTACACCGACGAAGCAACGTATTCCTCGCCAGAGTACTACGCGGAAGCCGAGGAGTTAGCCGCCAGCGCCCCGGAAGAACCACCGGCCGACACGGAGTGGTTGTCACTGGGAGTATTTGCCGCGACTGACGAGAGCAGCCAAGCGCTCCCCAACATGTTTCTGCAACTGGCAGTCAGCAAGGAAGGGATCATCGCGGGGACCTATCAGAACAAGATTACGGGTCAGACCGAGTCGCTCGAAGGGATGGTTGATCAGGAAAGCCAGCGCGCGGCGTGGACCATATCGGGCAAGAACACGCCGATCATGGAGACGGGGCTCGCGAACCTGACGATGAACGAAACACAGGCGCTCGTGCATTTTGCCGACGGAACCACTCAGCAATGGCTGCTCGTCCGTGTGGCCAAGCCGGAGGAGGCTCCAGCGGCAACCGCACAGCCATGATGTATCTGAAGGCTACGGAGGAAAAGTTGCGGATGACGATCAACCGCGGATGGTTCAAAAACGGCAAGGCTGGATAGTCGTAGATTCCGTCGTCCGTTAGACTCTCCGCATGCCCTACCTCTATTTCCTCTTCAACTGCCTAATCTGGGGTTCGAGCTTCATTCTCATGGATCGCGCGGCCCATGCGCTGGGGCCGTTAGCGATTGGCACCATTCGTTTGTTGGGCGGGTCGCTCACGTTGGCGCTCTATTGGGCTTGGGCGCGGCCGCAGGTACGTATCGCGAGAAGCGATTGGAAAAACATCGTGTTGGTGGCTGCGATGTCGAATGCATGGCCGTTCACGGTGTTGCCCTTCGTGATGGCTCAAGCCAATGAACATGGCTACTTCGGCATGATGGTGTCGCTCGTTCCGCTGGTGACCATCGTGGCGTCGGTCCCCATGCTCGGTATTTGGCCGACATCCCGCCAAGTTGTCGGAGTCGTTGGCGGGCTAATCTGCATGGCAGGAGTCGTTTTCGACGGTTCGCAACGCGGCATCGCGCCGGGAGTCTTGACACTCGCCGTGACCGTGCCGATCACCTACGCGCTTGGCAACACCTTCATCAAGTGGAAACTTTCGCACATGGATCCGCTGCCGATGACGGTGTTGTTCTTGGGACTCGCGGGACTGCTGCTGTTGCCGCTGCAATTGTTCCCTGGTTTTCTCGCGAGTGCGGGACTTGCGGGACCTGCCGATCCGTATGATTGGCCGCTGGCGATTGTGTCGATGATCTTTCTCGCCGCGCTCAGCACGGGCTTGGCAACGCTGATGTTTTTGCAGATGGTCAAACACCAGGGGCCGTTGTTTGCGGGGATGGTGACTTACGTGATTCCGCTCGTGGCCTTGGCATGGGGGCAATTTGATAGCGAACGGCTCACAACGCTGCAAGTGACCGCGATCATGGGGGTTTTGGCAATGGTGGCCCTCGTCCAGTGGCGTGCCGCGGGGACGAATCAGCCCCAGGCCGAACCGTTGGTGTAATGTTTGAGGTGCGCTCGCGAAACCGCAAGCGAATTGGGTATAGTGTTGACTGATT
>JBGTEU010000584.1:0-3746 GCA_041747595.1 Bythopirellula sp. | reverse complement strand
GAGTGTTCACTGTAAGGAAGGTCTTCATAACGGGTTCTCCGCTGGAAATAGTGCAAGTCAATCGTCTGCCGAGAGATAGAATTGTTCGAAATGACAACTCCCACGATACTAACTTTGCCACGAAACTCCAAATTGATTGTTCCGTCAGGTGAAAAAACCATTCATGCTTTTAGCTCGCACCACGATCTCGAACGAAGAATTGACAGCGAGCGTCAAACGCTTGTTGAGTACGTCGGAGGTCAATCTTTTGCAACTCGATTATGTTGCTGCGCAGCCGGCAAGATTTTCGTCAGACCTGTGGAGGATAATTCATAAATCGTTGTATCTGCGGCCAGATCTGCAAGTCGTAACGAACGCGAGGGGCAGCAATGTGGTGGAATGCATGGAGAGGCTCGCGGAATTTCTGGTCGAGCACGGTAGTCCCGACATGCCAATCGCCGCCGTGCGTGGAGAAAATCTTCTGGCGACTCTCGAAGAGTGGTTATCACCCGAAGCGGACCTCGGCAAGCACTCGGTGTTGTCAGCGCAGGTTGAAATTGGTGGGGGACCTCTGGCCACGGCACTTGCCGAAGGGGCTCGGATTGTCGTGGCGGGCGCTTACGATCGAGCGGCTCCCTTTCTGGCGGCCGTCGTGAGCGAGGGATACTTTCGCTGGCAAGATCACGCGGCGCTCGCCAATTTGGCCGCGGGGAGTCAATTCGAGAACGTGATCGTCGAAGTGAGTGAGAGTGGGCACACGGATTTGGAACAAGAGGCGATAAGTCATTTGCCACGAGTGCGCGAGTCGGGCATGACAGTTCATGCGGACGTGTTATGCGATTATTCGCACATGAAACTGGAACCAACCGACCGAGGCACCCATCGAATTTCAAGCGTGCTTGGCAAAAAAGGAACGGGGATGTGGAACGTTCGCATGATTTTGGATGCTGGTTATCATGCGGCGATGTTAATTGAAGGCAAAGGAGATGATTTGTCCGCGATTCAAGAATTCTGCGACCTGACCTGGGGTGCCGCGCGGATGACGTCGACGAGTTATCTGCCGGCCGACTCCCCCGAAGCGAGCGAACTGATGCTGCTCAGGTTAGCTTACTCGGCAAACAACCGCGAAGACTGCCAAGAATTCGTCGATTTGCTAGAATCCTGGATGGGGCGGAATGGTGCTGGGAGAGTTCTCGAACCGCTCCCCTCGATTCAACCTGTCAGGAAAGAGATAACAACGCAGATTCCCTCTGACGAAGTCGTGCTTTCCGTCGACACGCGCCCGGCGCGAGAATGGTTGTGACACCGCGATGTATATGCAAAGCGCACTCGTCGAAATCAAATTTACGGGGAACGTGGGAACGGTCATCCTCAACCGGCCAGACCACGGTAATACGCTCGTGCGGATGATGATTCATCAATTAACCGAGGCCTTTGAAGATTTGTACCGCGAGAAAAGAGTACGCGCGATCATTCTTACGGGTGCGGGAGACGCGTTTTGTGAAGGGACCGATTTAGAAGAAATCAACGACGTCTCGCAGCAAAACAATGATTGGGCCGACTCCGAGGAGCGCTGGGGAGAAGACGCAGCCAACTACCGCGATTTGATTCTGCGGATGTTGGAGACCACCAAACCGATCATCGCCGCCGTGAATGGGGCGGCCCTTTCCAGCGGGGCGGGATTGGTGCTGGCGAGCGATATCGTCGTCGCCGGGCATACCGGCACTTTCGGCCTGCCCGAGCCGCGGCGGGGTTTGGTTGCCGGGGTGGTCGCGCCTTTGATCTGCCATCGGCTCGGTGCTGGTCACGCCGCGCGTTTGTTGCTTACCTCGTCGATCATCGGTGCCGCCGAGGCCGAGAAACTCGGTATTTTTCATGAGTTGGTCCCGACCGACAAAGTCTGGGCCCGCGCGATGGAACTTGCCCGCGACTGTGCCGAAGGCGCCCCTGAAGCATTGCAGCTTACTAAGCGGCTGCTGAACGAAACGATCGGGGAGCAGCTCGAAACGCAGCTTACGGCCGGGGCCGTGATGCAAGCGACGGCCTTTACCACCGAAGCGGCTCAAAATGGAATTGCGGCTTTTCTGGAAAAGAGGAAACCAAACTGGAAATAGGGCCGTCGTTGGATCGGCAGATTTCCGGGAAGTTGCCCTGCGGTAAACCCCGGTGCCGCAATGTCACATCGATGTTGCCGAACCAGTTGGAGTCCTGGTATACCAGTTTCGAACGCTGAAAAGCGCGGGGAGCAATCTGGCCGCAGATCTTGCGGATGACGATTTCCTATCTCAATCGTTAACGGTTGCTCAACACGCAAGAACTTCTTACAGCGACCCTTTCGACGGCGAAAGCGAAAGAATTCGTCAAGAATTACTTTGATGTTCTGGAAGTCCTTCGCTTAGAATAGGCCGTGTTGGCCGCGAAGCCAGTGTTGTATCAACGGCGCTCTGCGCCGCATAGGCCACGCTCACTTGGACGTTCTCAGTCTCTTTTTACTTTTTTCGGGAGCACAGCAATGTTGCGCAATTCTCTGCAGCGACGCCTGCGAATGGAAGTTCTGGAAGATAAACGCCCCTTGGCGGCCAACTTGTTCGTTGACGTTGTCGACGGCGATTTGATTATCACGGGCGACGCGGGCGATAACCGGTTTTTCATTCAAAGCGGCTCCCCCCAAGGAGAGCAATTTGAGATTGGCAGCCTGGGTACCTTCGGCGACACGATCAATGGAGATCTCTTCCTAACTTCCGGTCATTTCTTTTCAGGCGTCACGCGCAACATCATCATCAACCTGGGCGACGGCAGCGATTTTGTAAATATTAAAGGCGTCAATGGCGTGAACGTTCTTGACATGCCCGGTGATCTACGAATCGACATGGGCGGAGGTGATGACCGCATCGCACTCGGCATCGGTGACAGCCCTCTGTTCGACAATCCTATATCCGAATTCGCTTTTCCATTGAACATTGCCAACAACCTTGTCATCGACATGGGGGCCGGCAATGACTTGGCATGGATCGCATCCACCACGGTTGGCAACGACTTTAGCTATTCAAACCCACAGGGTGACGCTTCCTTATTGTTTTTGCGTGAAACCATATTTGTTAGCTTAGGCATGGAGAGTGAAATAGGCCGCGATTTCAAGATCAACGCCGGCGGCGGAGCCGACGAAATCGTACTGGAAGACATCAACGTCGGCCGCGATATGCTCATTTCGGTTGGTGCTGGCGATGACATCGTCAAGCTGGCCAATATCGATGTCGCACGTTCGACGCTTGCCAACTTGGGCTCCGGCAACGACCAGGCCGAACTCGAATTCAGCAATCTGGGGTCATCGCTCACGGTTCTTGGTTCGGGATCCAATGTGATATTGATACAAGAGGTTGACACCTCAAGTTCCGTGTCAATTCTTACCTCAAGTGGCAACGATGGAATCCTACTCGCGGGAGTTCAGACGGGCACGGTCCTGATCTCCGCCGGGGCGGGCGACGACGAACTGTTCATCCTTGATTCCGTCTTCGACAACCTGTTGGTCTCTATGGGTGGTGGCGCCGACACACTTAACATCGGCGGCACGACGGTCAACGGTTTGACGCTCCTGCTGGGCGGCGGCGGATTCGATACCTTGATCGATCTGGGGGGCAACAGTTTCTTCCTCGCACTCGACCTTGGATTCGAGTCATTCATGTCTTGCTCGATGGTCGAATATGAATGAGGGTTCTACTATCGCTAAGCCGGTCGCCGTGGGCGACCGGCTTAGCGTGTTAATACGC
>JBGTEU010000583.1:0-8688 GCA_041747595.1 Bythopirellula sp. | reverse complement strand
GAGAAACCAAGTGAACTAGCGACACAGATTTTTTATGCGCCGCATCCATTCCGACGTCACCGATTCCACTAACACCGCAGCGCGCCGCTTGGCGGCGGAGTATCCGGGGGAATGTTTGCTCGTGACCGCCGCCACGCAGTCGGCGGGGCGTGGTCGGCAGGGACGCGTTTGGAAAAGCCCGCTGGGTGGGGCGTGGCTGAGCATTGCCTGGCCGACGCGACAGGCCCCGCCCGCCTATGCCACCGTGTCGCTCGTGGCAGCGCTTGCCGTGCGGCGTGCGTTGCTCGGCGTCGTTGATGACGAGCGCTTGAAAATCAAGTGGCCCAACGACGTCTTAATCGACGACCGCAAAGTCGTGGGGATCCTTTGTGAACAATGGCCTGGTGAGAACGGCCAGAGCGGCCTGTTGGTGATCGGCATCGGTGCGAATGTCGATTTCGACCTCGCTTTGCTCCCTTCCGATTTGCGGCATCCGGCGACGACGCTCAGCGCTGCCCTCGGCCGCGCGATTCCCGTGGAAGACGTCATAGACGTCGTTGCCGAGCAAGTGGCCCTGGCGCTCGCCGCGTTCGAATCGACGGGGTTTAACGCCGACTTGGTTGCGGAACTTGCTGCCAACTTGGCCTACGTGGGAACCGTGCGAAGTTGGCAATTGCCGCGGCGAGAAATCACGGGCCGCGTGCTGGGCATCGACGACGGGGGCCGCCTCTTGCTGGAAACCCCCAGCGGAGTGCAAGCTCACGACGTGGGCGAGTTTGCCCCTATTCGAGAGTGATCAACAGGTCGCCCGCTTCCACTTGCGTGCCGGCCGCTACGTGGACGGTCGCCACTTTGCTTGCGACGTCGGCGGCGATGGTCGATTCCATCTTCATCGCCTCGAGCGTCAAGAGCTTTTGACCGCGGGCGATGGCATCGCCTGCCTGCACGGCCACCAGCACCACCATTCCCGGCATGCTCGATCCAATGTGCTTGGGATTCTGCGGATCGGCCTTCGCGGCCTTTGCCGTGTCCGTTTCCAGGGAGTGATCTTGAACAGAGACCTCGCGAGGTTGGCCGTTGAGTTCGAAGAACACCGTCCGGCTGCCGGCGGCATGGGGCTCGCCAATCGCCAGGAACTTGATGATAAGCGTCTTGCCGGCCTCAATTTCGACGGCGATTTCTTCGTTCGTTTCCATGCCATGCAAGAACACGGGGGTTGGCAGCACGCTCGTGTCGGAGTACTGCTCGCTATGTTGGGCAAATTGCTCGAACACCTGCGGGTACATCAAATAAGACACCACGTCTTGCTGGCTTGGCGTGCCGTCGATCATCTTGGCCACGTTTTCGGTCGCGGCCTTGAGATCGGCGCTCGGGATGCTCTCGCCGGGCCGACCTTCGAGTGGTTTCTCGTTGCTCAAGATACGATCCCGCACGTCGGTCGGAAATCCTCCTTCCACCTGCCCCATGCGTCCACTCAACAAATCGAGCACGGACCGTGGGAATGCGAGCTCCCGATCGCTCTCCATCAGGGCGTTGCACGACAAGTCGTTGGCCACCAAGAAGAGTGCCATATCCCCCACGGCCTTCGATGTGGGGGTGACTTTCACGATATCGCCGAAGAGTTGATTGACGTCGGCGTATATTTTGCAAATCTCCGGCCAACGGTTGGCAAGACCAAGCGCCTGCGCCTGTTGGAAGAGGTTGGTGTACTGCCCACCGGGCATTTCGTGCTGATAAAGATCGGCCCCCGCGGCGAGTACGGGGCTTTCGAAGGCCGCGTAAAACTCGCGAGTTTCCCGCCAATATTCGGAGATATCATCCAGCGCGGCGGAACTGAGCGACGACGCTCGCGACGTAAAGGCCAGGCCCTCGACCATCGTATTCAGGTTTGGTTGCGACGTTCCCCCCGACATCGCGGCGATTGCCCCGTCGGCGATGTCGAGTCCCGCTTCGGCGGCATTGAGAATCGCCGCCGCCTGCACCCCGCCCGTGTCGTGCGTGTGGAAGTGAATCGGAATGCCAATCTCGTCACGGAGCGCTTTGACCAACACGCTCGCCGCGTGGGGTTTGCATAAGCCGGCCATATCCTTGATGGCCAGGATGTGGGCCCCCATTTTTTCGAGTTCTTTAGCGAGGTCCACATAATACTTGAGGCTGTACTTCGACCGCTTAGGGTTGAGGATATCCCCCGTGTAGCAAATCGCCGCTTCGCAGATCGCGTCGGTCTTATGGACGGCCTCCATCGCAACCCGCATGTTGGGGGTCCAATTGAGCGCGTCGAAAATACGAAACACGTCGATTCCCGCGGCGGCCGTTTCCTTGACGCAAAGTTCCACGACGTTGTCGGGATAGTTGGCGTAGCCCATCGCGCTCGATGCCCGCAGCAACATTTGGAACAGGATGTTGGGGATTTTCTCCCGCAACAGGACGAGCCGTTGCCAAGGGGATTCCTTCAAGAAACGCATGGAGGTGTCGAACGTCGCACCGCCCCACATTTCAATCGAGAACAAGTCGGCACACTGGCGGGCATAGGCGTCGGCGATACGGCACAAATCGTACGTGCGGAACCGCGTCGCCAGCAGCGATTGGTGAGCGTCGCGCATCGTGGTGTCGGTCCACAACAGCGGCTTCTGTTCCTTGACCCATTTGGTGAACCCTGCGATCCCCAGCTTTTTGAGCCGATCGCGAGTTCCTTGGGGGAAAGGCAAGGCTACGGTCTCCGGCACGCGCGCCGGTTCGCGCCGCACGGCCTTGGGCTTACCGGCCACGATGGAATTGCCGTTGACCATCACCTCGCCGATGTACTGCAGCAGCTTGGTGGCCCGATCGCGTAGCGGCACAAAGTCAAAGAGCTCCGGCGTCACGTCGATAAAACGTGTGGTGCATTCGCCGGCGAGAAACGTGGGATTCGTAATCAGGTGGATCAAGAAGGGGATGTTCGTCTTCACCCCGCGGATGCGGAATTCTTGCAAACAGCGCTCCATCCGCACGGCGGCATCGACAAACGTGCGGCCCCAGGCGCTTGACTTCACCAACAGCGAATCGTAATACGGAAACACCACCGCCCCCGAGAACGCCGTCCCCGCGTCGAGGCGGATTCCCATGCCCCCCGCCGAGCGATAGTGCGTCACCCGGCCGTAGTCGGGCATAAACCGGTTCGAGGGATCTTCGGTGGTCACCCGGCATTGAATCGCGAAGCCCGTGGTTTGCACTTCGTTTTGCGAGGCCAAGCCAATCTGCGGCGACGTGAGCGGTTCGCCCCCCGCGATCAGAATTTGCGACCTCACGATGTCGATGCCGGTCACTTCTTCGGTCACCGTGTGCTCGACCTGAATTCGTGGATTGACCTCGATGAAATAAAACTCGCCGCTCTTGGCATCGACCAAAAATTCCACCGTTCCCGCGTTGTCGTAACCGACCTCGTTGCCGATCTGCAGGGCGGCCGCGCACAATTTCTCGCGAACCTCTGCGGACAAGTTGGGAGCCGGCGCGATTTCGACCACTTTTTGATGCCGCCGCTGCACCGAGCAATCGCGCTCGTAAAGATGCACCAGATTGCCGTGCTTGTCGCCCAAAAGTTGAACTTCAATGTGCCGGGCGCTCTCGACGAACTTTTCGATAAAAATCTCGGGACTGCCGAAGGCCGTCAGCGATTCTCGCCGGGCGGTTTCGAAGGAATCTTCAAAATCTTTGGGGTCGTTGACGACCCGCATCCCCCGGCCACCGCCGCCGTGTGCCGCTTTCAAAATAATGGGAAAGCCCAGACCCGCGGCGGTCTTCTTAGCCGCCCCAATGTCGGTGATCGGTTCGTTGCTGCCGCCCAGCACCGGCACGCCCACTTTCGTGGCGAGCTTGCGGGCTTCGATTTTGTCCCCCAAATTTTCGAGCAATTCCACCCGCGGGCCGACAAAAATGATCCCTGCTTGTTCACACGCCCGGGCGAATTCGGGATTCTCCGAAAGAAAGCCATAGCCGGGGTGGATCGCGTCGATCTCGTATTTTTTGGCGAGCTCGATGATCCGCTCGATATTGAGATACGCCTGCAGCGGTTTGCCTTCCTCGCCAATGGGGTAGGCCTCATCGGCTTTGAAGCGGTGCAGCGCGTAGCGATCTTCGTGGGAATACATCGCCACGGTGCGAACGCCCAACTCGTGGGCGCTGCGAAAGACGCGGATGGCAATCTCGCTGCGGTTGGCGGCGAGCAAACGGCGGATCGGTTTCATGGCAAGTCCGAGGCGTGCGGGAGTGGACACGCCATTCTAGCGGGATAGACGATGACAGCGAAGCGGCAGCCGGAGAATTGCGGCGTTAATACTGTCGGCCAACCTTTGCGATTGGGCCCAGGGAATAGCCGGGGTTCTTTTCGAGTGCGGCGAACCCCGCTTGACGGCTGTCGCGGCCAGGGACCACCACGTGAAGGGGCCAACCCCCCGTGCCCCGATTGGGGTAGAGCATCACTTCCCACAGGCTAAACAGCCCCGCATCGTAGGCTTGCATTTGCAACTGCATTTTCAAGAGTTGATTGGTCTGAGCCTGATTGTCTTGAAAAGACTGCGCATGGGTTTGAAGGCGCAATTCGGTTTCCTGCTGCTGTGCGAATGTCGCATGCTCAGAGGCCCATTCGTCCCAGCCTGGCTTGAGCACCGCCAGTGCCTTGTCGTCGAACAAAAAGAAGGGCACGGCGTAAAGATCGCCGTTTTCCATTTCCATTTGCACGCCGTCGCAGGTGAAGGTCTCCGGCTCGCCCTGGCGGCGCTTGAGCCTATCGAACAAACCGGCCTTGTCGGTGATGTCGCGCTTGGTGAAATGCGCTGCCACCAACGGCACAACTTTCTGATAAACCCCGGGCAAGTTATCAAAGAGTTGATCGTTCACATAGATCTTGCCGCGGGTCATGCTGAAAGTCACATCTTTTCGCACGTAGTCGATCACGTTGCCGAAGACTTCCAAACCGCTCCGCATGGTCCAGACTTGCTGCTTGGCCCCCCTCTTGTCGACCGCCTCGGCGGCTTCTTTGGTTTTCACATATTCTTGGTCCGCGGCGGAGAGTTGCTCCATGTCGACGGCCACCAACGTCTTGTCGGGTTTTTGTAGGACCAGGTCCGTTTCGTTGAAAGCGATCAGATCGGCTTCAAACGAATACTTGCCCGAGGTATCGGTCCACACACGGGCCGAGGCGGAGGTGAGAGAAGTGATGGTCAGAAACATAATGAGGGAAAATTTGAACACGAAGTTTTGCTCCCGAATAAAATGTCATCTTGATGGAGCCTTGCAACTGAAGGATCTGGCCTGCAGCATCGACAGGTCGGGCATCTCTAATAAGCAGGAAGCCAGATTCGTCTCGTCCCGGAACTCCTCTCGGTAATCATTCTAATAAACTCTACAACAGCACAAGTATAATCGCACAACGTTCTAGTCGTTAGTTGGGTACCTGGCAACTATTGGAATCTGGCGGATTTTGACGGTATAATTTCACAATGCGGCATCCCAACAAGCACATCCATGAGGCTGTTCAGTATGCGCTCGGGAAAGGATGGACCCTGATAAAATCACACGGCCACGCTTGGGGAGTTGTGCGATGCCCAGGAGATTGCCCACAATTTTCCGTTTGGTCGACCCCTAAAAACCCTGAAGATCATGCCCGCCGAATCCGGAGGCGAGTTGGCCTTTGTTCTCACAATTCGGAATTACAAAGATTGGAGGGGAATTCATGAGTACCTATGATTTCACCTTGGTGCTGTCAGGCTTTTCTAAACTGACCGACGATATTCTCAATACGCTTTTCGAGGCCGGCTGTGACGACGGATTGGTTTGTTTAGCCAAAGATGGCACACCTTTTATCGAGTTTGACCGCGAGGGAGCCGATCTCCAATCTGCCATTCGATCAGCGATCTCGGACATCAAAAAAACGCCTTATCATGTACTCCGTGTCGAAACTCCGGCAACTTCCATCGTTGCGATCATCAACTCCGAGCTTTTGCTCACTGGTTCGCAAGTACCGACAACTTGATAACCTGCAAGCCCGACATGTTTCCTCGCGATCTCAAGCCGTTAGCTGTGCCACGAGGGCCAAAGCCGCGGTTTCGATCCGCAGAATTCGCGTGCCGAGACCGACAATTTGCCATCCCGCTTCCCGGGCCAGCGAAATCTCGTCGTCGGTGAATCCCCCCTCGGGGCCAATCGCCAGAAACGTCGCGGCATTGATGACTCGCTGAAGTTCTCCGACGCCAACCCCCCCAGGATGTGCGACAAACTTGTTCGCCCCGAGATCCTGCGAAACGAGTTCCCCCCACGCTTGCGGTTTCGTGATCTCCATCAACCGGTTCCGCCCGCACTGCTTGCTCGCCTCGATCACGTACCGCGCGAGTTTCGCCGCCGGCTCGGCGGTCGACGCCATGCTCCGTGCGGTGGTCAGGGGGACGAGCCGCGTCACCCCCAGTTCCGCCGCTTTCTCGACGAGCCAACGTTGGCGATCCCCTTTGGGGAGCGCCACGGCCAACGTGAATTCCACAGTCAGTTCCCGCTCGACATGGCGATGCTTCCGCAGGGCGAGCTCCACTTCGGTGCGGCTGAGCTTCGTGACCTCGGCCCACCACTCTCCACCGCGGCCGTCGAATACGATGATCTCGGTCCCCACTTTCGCCCGCATGACGTGCAGCAAATGATGCGCTTCTTTGCCCCGGAGCGTGGCCGGTGATTCCTCGAGGGGTTCGTCAGAAAAATAGCGATCGGTCATGGCGGATGCTAGCGACGCTAGCAAGCAAAATGTGAAGTTGAGAATGCAAAATTTCCCGCGACGAAGAATTGTTCCCCCAGGGGCCGATACACCGATTGTCGCCGATATTTCATTATCGTTGCCCACGGCATTGTGCCGGGCCGAGGCGGAACTCTCAAGGGACGCATGATGCACGCGACGCACTGGGGACTGGAAAAGCCGCCCTTCCCCACGGGAACCGCCGAACCAGTGTTCTACGCGGGGCTGCCGCAACAGGAAGCCTCGGCCCGCTTGCGGTTCCTGGTACACAACGGGCGTCGCTTGGGGCTCATGCTCGGCGAGTCGGGTTGGGGCAAAACGCTGGTGTTGGAGTTGTTCGCCGAGGAATGCGCCCGCGAAAACTGGCAGGCCGCCCGGCTGAATCTCTTGGGCCTCTCGGTCCGTGAATTCCAATGGCAATTGGCCGTGGAGCTCCACGCCAGCCCGCGGATGGGAGACGATTCGCCGCGGCTCACCCGACGGCTGGAAGAACGGCTTCAGCAGAATCATCTGCAGGGCGAAACGACCGTGCTTTTGCTGGATGAGGCCGATCAGGCGGGGGCCGACGTCGTGACGCAACTTCTGCGGCTCGTGCAGTTGCCGGCGAGCCGCGTGGGGAATCTCACGCTCGTGCTCGCTGCCAACCCCGCCCAAGCCAGACGCCTCGGCAGTCGATTGCTGGACCTTGTCGACCTGCGGATCGATCTCGATCCCTGGGATGCCGACGACACGATCGGCTATCTGCAATTGGCACTCGTGGCGGCGGGGGCCCAGCGGCCCATCTTCGACGAACCGGCCCTTGCGGAAATCCATCGCCTCTCGGCGGGCGTGCCGCGATTGGTAAATCGCCTCGCCGATTACGCCTTGGTTGCCGGTTCGAGCGCGGGACTCGAGCTCATCGACGAAGCCACCGTCGCGGCGGCCCACGCGGCGATCACCCCACGCGTGAGAAGTTAGTCACCGCGAAACCGCAAGCGACTCGCTTGCGTCTTCGCGATGAAACTCACTTTTCAAACGAGAATTCTTCGGCATCCACTTCTTCAATCGCGAGCAGATCCATGCCTTCGATTTCTTTGAGGCCGTTGCCGATGATGCCCTGCAAATCGCCATAGAGCCCCGTGGTGCTCGCGAGCGCGCGGTCGAGTTGCTTTTGCCGCTTGTTCCAACGGGTGTTAAGTGCCCGTTTTTCCGCTTCCAAGTCGGCCTGCATCTCGATGTAGGGTTCCACGAGTCCCCGAATTCGATTCCGAAATTCGGGGCCGGAGAGATAGTTGTAAACCTGTTCTTTCTTGCATTGCTGGCCCTCGGAAGCCATCCGCGCTTGATGAGTTTCCATAAGCACGCGGCGGAGCACGGTGGCGATGCTGCGTGCGCACGACCAACTGGCGACCCACACGCCGTTGAGCTCCCCAAAGTGCTGAATCGACGGCGGGATCACGCTGCTCACAATGCACGCGCACGTCGTACGGGCCGACTGCTGATCGTCGATGGCCTTGCTGAGCCATTGATCACTCCAGTTTTTTGTGCGTTTCGATTCCCAAAGGATCGCCCCACATTCCCGGCCGTTGGAATCAATCACCCGCTGAATCACGTCGGCGCCACGCACCCCTTTACCAACTGTTTCGAGGATGTCGCCAGGAAACAGGGTGGTGAGCATGTTCTCCAGCAGAATCTCTTGCACCTCGCCTTGGATTTGCTGTGACCCCTGTTCCGCCTTGCGCTGCAAATCCTCGATTTGCTTCCGCAAAGATTCGATCACCAGCTTGTCTTCGGCCCGCTTGAGCTGGTTTTGCTCGTCAGCCTGCCTGATCGCGGCCTCGCGGATGAGCCTTCGCTCTTGCTCGATGCGGCGTGCGATCTCAAGTTCTTGATTCTCGGCCTGCTCTTCGAGTTCGCGGGTCTTCTTGTGCAGTTCGAGCTCTTGTTTCTTGAGCGTTTTGAGTTGTTCTTGCGCC
>JBGTEU010000582.1:0-2850 GCA_041747595.1 Bythopirellula sp. | reverse complement strand
CTTGGCGACATGGTACGCGACATGCAAGGCTCAACGCAATCTTCGTCGCTCTTCGATCCCGATGGCCAGTTCCTCAATGAATTGAAAAAAAGCCGTACAGGGTTGCAAGTCGAACTTCAGGTCCTCGAACGTCAACGCGGTGATCGTTCCTCCGGTCGCGGTGCAGGGCATCCTGAGGTTGTCGAGGCCGAACGCCAGCTCGATTTGGCCAATCGAAAATTGGACGAGTTGAAAACCACGTTAAAGGCTCAAATCCAAGAGAGCTGGGTCGCCTCGAATATTCACTTCACAATGGCCCGTATCAAAGACATTGACGAAAAGATGCAGGATATTCGGATCAAAATAGAATTTTACGATCGTGAAATCGCTCAGCAATATTCCGTCATCGCTTCGGCCAGTCAAAAGCAGACCCAATACGGCATCCGCCAAGCTGACCTTGAGCGTCTGCGATCTGAATACAACCGTCTGGTGGACGCAGAATCCGCCATCCGTTTGCGACGACTTTCGCTCCCTTACCAAATCTCGAAGAACAACCTGGAAATCGTCGTCCCGACCGAACCGGTGGAACGCTACCCTTTTAAGCTGTTGGGGATCGCCGTCCTGGCAGGTTTAGCCATCCCCTTCGCCTTGGCGTTTCTTTGGGAGTTGCGGGTTAATCGGGTGACGACAGGTGACCCGATACATACGGGAGACAAAGTTTCTCTGGTGGGCGAGGTGGCAACCTTGCCGCCGCTCAATGGCAGGGCGAAGAAACTCTCCTCGCGAGAATCTCAACAGCTTCGCCTGTATCAAGAGAGTGTCGATAGTGTCAGCGCGCTCCTCACGATCGATCAAGGCAATCAGTTCCGCTCGATTGCCTTAACCAGTGCCGCATCTCATGAAGGCAAATCCACCTTGTCGTCACAATTAGCGATCAGTTTGGCCCGCTCTAATCACGGTCGCGTGCTGTTGCTGGATGCCGATTTGCGGTCGCCAACCCAACATCGCTTATTCAATCTCGATTTGCAACCAGGGCTTGCAGAAACGATTGAGCAATCCCAGGATTGGCGGGAGCTCGTCAAAGAAACCGCCATCGACAATCTGTTTTTGATTACCGCCGGAAGAATCAAGTCGAATCCGCGGCGTTGTTTTACCGGAACGGCTTGGAGACAACTCCTCAGAGAACTTGAAAGCAATTTCGATATTGTGATCGTAGATACGCCACCCGTTCTCGCGACCAGCGAGTCGATTATGATTTGCCGTGACTGCGACACCACGCTGGTCTGTATGTTGCGTGATGTGAGCCGTGCCGATTCAGTGACTCGAGCCCAAGGCCGTTTAGCTGCCGCCGGCGTTTCCATTCTCGGTCGAGTCATGTCGGGCGTCCCTGTCAGCGAATATGCTTATCGTTATGGCAGCTACGGTTACAACCTGTCGCCGTAAAAGGAGCCCAGCGACAAATCCACTTGTCGACGTTTTCACACCTTTTCCTGATTTAGATTTAAGTTTATGACTGCCTCAACTAACTCTCGCGAAAAATCATCCGTTCAGCTAAATACGGGCTTGCTGCTCGTGACGTTTCTGGTGCTGGTGCTGGTGGGCGGCGGTCTCTATCTCTGGTATCGCTATGCTCAAACCCGAATTGCCAGTCAATTTTTTGATCGGTCTCAAACGCATTTAGCAGAGGCAGAAGAGCTGGAAAGACGCGGCGGTTTGGCTGTGGAAAACGGCGATCTTGCTCAGGCCACGGAACTGCGAGACTCTGCGGGAAAAAAGCGAGTTTTGGCGACGAATGAGCTTTGGCAATTTATTCGCTTACGCCCTGAAGATCAGGCTGCCTGGATTGAGTTGGCAAACGTCTACAGTGAATTGCCACCGGCCAATCGCAACCCTCGCCGCGCTCTGGAGTTGTTTCGCGGCGCCATCGTTCGAGCACCAGGTGATCAAAAGTGGCCGCTCCGCATCCGCCTGGCGGAACTTCTAATCGAATCAAACGAATTCGCCGAAGCGGAAACGGAATGTCGTCAAATTGTCGCTGCCTCCCAGACCGATTCGAATTTACCTGACACGCTGGTCGACCGAGGTTGGCGATCCCTGGCTATCAGTCTTGCACGACAAATCCTCAGTAACGGCCCGGAGCGGATGCAAGCAAAGTTGAAGGAACTGAACGCGGATGAGAGTTACGTATTTGCCAATGCTCGCGAGAAAAATCCGGATGACTGGGAGTTGGCCACCACCCTGGCAGAACTCTACCGCTCCCCCTACGGTTCTCGGTATTTATCCCCAGCCCAACAGGAGCGACTCCAGCGCGACAGCATCGACCTTGCGACACTGGCTGACGAGCTTGCCTTGCAGACGCTTGCAAAGCACCCCCTTGATGCATCCGCACGCTTGACGGCTTACGAGTATCGCCGCAGCTTTGATTTGCCCGCCGCAGGTGAAGAGTTAATGGCCGCTCAACAAATTGAACCTAACAATCCGATGTTGCAAAACCTATGGGGCCTGTGGAATCTCGAACAAATTCCTTTCGAAAAGCGTGTTTCAGCGATTGATCCGGAATATGTCCCTGCACTTGATGACCAAGAGCAGGCCTATTTGGCGGCCGCTGCGGAATCGCTGGAAGCCGCCGCGCGACTGGGTCTCAAAATACCGCAAAACTTCGCGGGCTTGGCAGATGTCCGTTTGCTGCAACAACGACGTGAGGATGCTGAACAGTTATGGAAACAGGGAGTTGAAACGCTCTCCGAACCCAACCCATTTTTATATCAACGCTTGATCACCCATACGCTGGCCAACGAAGATTGGGAAGCGGCGAAAAAATGGATCACAGAATATCGCCGCAAGACAACGGCTCAGGCTCGCAGCGCCAAC
>JBGTEU010000581.1:0-3611 GCA_041747595.1 Bythopirellula sp. | reverse complement strand
GAAAGCATTTCCTTTGTCGTGACCGATCAAGGGGGCGGGGCCGACAAGCCGATGGGAATCTTCACGGGCGACTTTGTGTTCGTCGGCTCGATTGGGCGGCCGGACTTGCTTGAAGAAGCCGCGGGGCTCGTCGGTACGGCTGAACCGAGTGCTCGGGCCTTGTTTCACTCCGCGCAACGGTTCAAGCAGTTGCCCGATTACTTGCAGATTTGGCCCGCCCACGGCGCCGGCAGTGCCTGCGGCAAGGGGCTCGGTGCGATTCCCTCCTCGACCGTCGGATACGAGAAGCAGTTCAACCCCGCTCTGCAATACAACGATCAGGAAGAATTTGTTCGGTACATCCTCTCCGATCAACCCGAGGCTCCCAAGTACTTTGCCGTCATGAAACGGGTCAACAAAGAAGGCCCCACGATCATCGGTGCTGATAACCACGTAAAGTCTTTGAACGTTACTCGCCTGAAGGATGCCATTCAGGAAGGGACCGTGATCGATCTCTCACCTTCCGCGGAATTTGCCAAACGCCACGTAGCGGGCACGTGGAACATACCGTTAGAGATGTTGGCGGCTTGGGCGGGGTGGCTGGTGGACTATGACGAACCGGTGAGTTTGATCTGCGATCCGGCCCAACTCGACGAGGCAGTACGCGTGCTGCGAAAAATCGGCGTTGAGGAAATCGCGGGCGCCTTTGATGTCCAATCAATTCGCAAGTCAGGCTTGGCGGACCAGAGCTATCCGTCAATCACGCCAGACCAGTTGGCCGATGAACTGGCGACCGACGAAGTCGAGCTTCTCGATGTTCGCTCGGCAAGCGAATGGTCCGAGGGGCATATTTCCAGGGCGAGCCACCTCTTCCTGGGGAAGCTCTCCGACAGGATGGCTGAATTGCCCGCCGACAAGGCCGTGGTTGTCCAATGCCAGAGTGGAGCACGCTCGGCAATTGCCGCCAGCATTTTGCAGGCCGCCGGTCGGACGGTCATCAATCTCACGGGGGGCTATCAGGCGTGGGAAGAGGCCGGCTTGTCGACGACTCTGCCCGAGGAAATTCATTGTTCATCGGGAGTTTGAACCTCGCGTTTATTTCCCGTATCCAACGATTCCTCCATCGCTTTGGTCGACACGCGTTCGATGGTTTCTTTACGGCGCTCCCGGTCCGCATTTTCTATTCGGTTACTCACATAGAATCCGGCGGCAATGACGACAATCGTGCCCAACAAGATTAACGCATAGGGAACCGCTTTTCCCACTCTCTGCAGCCAAGTAAAGCGTTCGACCGTGCGTTGCACGCTTAGCAGCGACCGTGCGATCGCTTCCTGGGCCAGGTATTGCTTGGCAAAGACGATTTTGTCCTGCGACATATGGCGCTGTTGCACGTGGGTGTGAGTAGGCTTCAGCGCGGCGGGATCTTTGACGAATTTTAGTTTTTCGACCAACTCGCAGCCGTGTACCTGCCATTTGCGAATGAGCATTTCGAAACCTTCGTCAGCCATCGCTTGCTCGAAGATTTCCTGATCAAAGAGAATGGCAAGGGCCTCGGTCTTTCGCTGGAAACCGATCGCAAAGCGGTTCTTCAACAGCGGGGCGTAACTCTGCAACTCGGCCGCTTCCTCAGCGGTCGGCTGCTGATGCCGTGGAAACAACAGATAGCGATAAGCGCCCATGGACGGGACTCCAGGGAGAAGTAATTCAGATATTTTACTTGAAGATAGCACATCCGTGGATTATATAACAGATTCTGTGTAAATCCTCGGCAGCTGGAGAGTAAGATGTCTGGCTTAGTAGCTGAAGAACTTGTCACACTAGTGCAAAAGCTCTTGCCGGGGTTTATTGCAGCATGGACATTCTATGGCTTAACTGCGTACACAAAACCAAATACGTTTGAACGAACAGTTCAGGCGTTGATCTTTACCATATTTGTTCAAGTCGTCGTAGTAGGGATTCGGTTCGTCAGTTTTAGAATTGGCGATTATTGGACGCTAGGAATTTGGTCCGAAGATGTTCAATTGGTGTGGTCGGTTATCATTGCGATCGCATTAGGAGTTGCCTTTGCGGCGATTGCCAATAACAATTCCATACATAACTTGATTATTTGTCGCAATTGGTGGTTGCAGCTTGTCGACCAAAACGATCACTGGACTTGGACTAAGCAAAGCGCATATCCGTCGGAGTGGTTTAGGGCCTTTAATGAGGGTCCTGCGTGGCTTGTATTGCATCTCAAGGACGGTAGACGTTTTTTTGGAAAGGCCTTAGAATGGCCGAATGAGCCCGAGAAGGGACATTTCCTGATTGCGGAAGCCGACTGGTTGACGACAAGAGACGACAAGCAGGAAGCCGTTAGCGTCGGAAATGTCTGGGCGACACTGATTCCAGTAACCGAAGTATTGTTTGTGGACTTTGTATCTAGTCGAGTAAAGGAAAACTTATTATGAGCGAGCACACGACAGAGTTACCTCGGACAGTGGAAGGTGGAAGGACCGTAAACAACGGCTATAATCCGCCTGCACCACCGACCTCTCAACAAAAGCCTCCGGCACCTCCCGCTCCACCTGCACCGCCCGCGGCCTCAGGGCAGCAGAATAAGTAAAGCAAGGGATGTCCTAAACTAGCGGATACCTGAGGCGTATAGGTGGTCTCTGGTCTCTCCTAGCCCGACAGCTCTATTCTTCCATCCTAAAATAATAACGCGACACCTGCTCGACGATCGCCTTTTTCAATTCAAAGGCATCGACCGGACCCATCTGTTGGAACACGACTTTTCCGCCCGGTGCGATCACGGCCGTGTAGGGTAAGGCCCCCTGCCATTCAAAACCGAGTGCGTCGGCCAGTTTGTAGGGATCGTCCTCGTTGAAAATGTAATTCTTCATCGAAGCGTGTTGTTTGTTCAGAAACGCGAGCGACTGCTCGTGCCGTTCGGGCGGGTCGGCGGTGATCGTCACAAATTCAAAATCGCGGTTGCGATACATGCGGTGGATTTCCACGAGGTGGGGGAACTCCGTCACGCAGGGTCCGCACCATGTGGCCCACACGTTGATCACGCGGACATTCTTGGTGTCGTTCTTCACGAGGGCCTTGATGCCGTCGATGTCGATTTCATTGAGTTCCGCCGTTTCTTCGTTCCATTTGGCGAGTGCCTCCTCGGCCGACGGGATCTTGTCGGCCCACTTGATCGAACAACCGAACGTGCGGGTCGTCTCCACCGGCACCGCTTTACCGGCCAGCAGCGCGTCGAGAGCATTCTCGGTATCCTTCGACTTGATGTTCTTGGGATTCTCTCCGTCGTCGATGCGTCCGCAAAATCGCAACTTGCGTTCTTTATCAAAAATAAACACGTGGGGCGTTGCGACGGGGCCGTAGGCCTTTGCCATCGATTGTTTCTCACCGTCATACAGATAGGGGAAATCAAACTCCCGCTCCCGCGCGCGAATTTTCATATCGTCGAGCGAATCGCCCAGGTCGGAGAACCCCAACTCATCGAGCCTCACGGCCTCCGCGGCATTTGGCGAAACCCCCACGATCGCCACGGATTTGTCGCGGTACTTTTCGACGAGCGCCTTGATCCGGGCTTCGTAAGCCTGCGCGGTGGGGCAATGGTTGCATGTGAATACAATCGCCAA
>JBGTEU010000580.1:0-4053 GCA_041747595.1 Bythopirellula sp. | reverse complement strand
TTTTTCATCTGCCGCGAGACTTTTGCCGCGCGGCCGGATACGTGATAGGGCACTAAAAAAATACCCTGTTCCACGTTTTCCAGCACGGCCTCGGCGGCACCTTTGATTTTTCGCAAAAGGTAACACGCTTCGGCGATTACCGCTTCGCAAGTCACTAAAGGTGCCTCAAGCTGCTCGGCGATTTCGGCACATTCGCGGTGGCGGCGCTCCGATCGGTCGAGCATCGCCACGATCGGCCCCGTATCCAGCAGTACAGGCTTCATGCGCCGAAGCCTCGGAGATGCTTTTTGTTGGAACCCAAGTCTTTAATTTTTGACTCGAACTTTCCCAAGCCGATGATTTTTCGCTTGCCCTGCTTGCGGACAAGGGCCGAAAGCGACTTGATGCCCTCCCGGACAATTTGCGAGTCACTCCAGCCAAGCTGCTTTTGCAGCGCATCGCGGAGCGAATCCGTATCATCATCCAAACGCGCGTGAATTACCGAAGACATAACTTCCAGATCACCAAGAAAGGGGTTGTATACAATATTGAAATTATAGCACAAACGGACTGGCGCGGCCAATTCTGGCTTAAATCCCAAGTTACGGGTCACTCAGCACCCTCTTCGAGGCTCGGCGGTTCCCCTCTATTGTATGGGGAATGAATATCAAGTAGCGACAGTGCCTCCTCACCAGAGCTGCATCAGTCGACAAGCTCACGGCTCTTGAGCCAATTTGCCAAGAGCGTCGGCCAGATCTCGACTGGCCCTTTTTGACGCATGCCGAAGCCGTGGCCTCCTTCGGCGAAGATGTGCAGCTCGGCGGGGACTTTGTGTTCCACGAGCGCCCGGTAGAACCGCAGTGCGTTTTCCACTGGCACCGCTTCGTCATCCGTGCAGTGGGAGATAAACGCCGGCGGCGTTTCGGCGGTCACTTGCAGGTCGTTCGACATCAGTTCGACGAGTTTTTCGTCGGGCTTGGCTCCCAACAAATTGGCGAGCGAGCCGCCGTGCGTCATTCCCGCGTCCATCGAGATCACCGGGTAAACGAGCACGAGAAAATCGGGGCGGCAGCTTTGCTGCTCGATGGCATCGGCCGCATTTTTGTTTCCAGCATCAAAATGGGTGCCGACCGAAGCGGCCAAGTGTCCGCCGGCGGAGAAGCCCATCGCGCCGAGCTTGTCGGGGTTGATCTGCCATTTGTCGGCTTGGGAGCGGACCAGCCGCATCGCGCGTTGGATGTCGGAGAGCGGCACGGGATGCTGATGCACTCCGCCGCCGTGGCGATACTTGAGAACGAACGACGTGATGCCGAGCTCCGCGAGCCAGTTACCGATCTCGGTTCCTTCCTTCACGTAGGACAGCCCGCCGTAGCCCCCGCCGGGACAGATCACGACGGCCGTCCCATTGCGCCGTTCGGCAGCGGGAGTGATCACCTCAAGCGTCGGCTTGCTCACATCCGTGATCCACAGGCTGCTCAGCTCGGGCGTGCCCCGTTCCTCGGTTTGTTCCTCGCCGTCGAAATTTTCCGAACCGGGAGCATCCCCTTCCCACAGATTGATCACAGTCGTCTTTCCCGTTTCAGCAGCCATCGCTTGAGGCACTGCGAGCACCATGGTGAATGAAAATATCAGGCACGTTAAAAATACCCCTCCCCTAACCCCTCCCCAGAGTACTGGGGAGGGGGATCTTTTGCGATCAAACACCGTCAGGCCTCCAAGATAAAAAGTTTACTTGCGCCAGATGCCGACGACTGCGGGGGGATACGTGCGAATCTGCCAACCGGTCTCCCGGCGATGCTCGGCGATATTACCGGGCAGTAGCGAAAAATCAAAGCCCGCGTCGGCTTCGACCACCATGATACTCTCCGCGGGGGCGTGTTCCAGGATACTGGAGATGAGATCGACCATCTCCTGCTGACGCTCGCGGTAAAAAGAATACGGTGGGCTGCAAAATACAAGCCACGGAACTGGAGAATTAGATTCCGAATTCCGAATTCCGAAATCCGCACTGGGAAGGTCTCGTTTCCCCCACAGGAACGCGCTCCTGATGAGTAGCTCCGTGCGATCATTGAGTCCGAGCGTTTTGATGTTCTCTTCGATCACGCGGGCCGTGGGGACATGCTTCTCGATGAACGTGGCGCTCACCGACCCGCGACTGACCGCTTCGAGGCCGAGGGCACCGGTGCCGGCGAACAGGTCGATCGCGTGGCGGCCGGCCGAGTCCATGCTGATCAGGTTGAAAATCGCCTCGCGGACGCGGTGTTTCATCGGCCGCGTGATCGGGTCGCCCCCTTGTTGAAAGATTTCGTAGCGAAGCTTGCTGCCCCGCAGCGTGCCGCCGATGATCCGCAACTCGGAGGATTCCGTGATTTCGCCCCGTTTAGGTTTTGGTTTGGCCATCTGACTCGATTGATTGTGCTGCCGCCAGAACGGCAATTTTGCTATGTTGATGGGTCGTGGATTTTGAATAATTTCCCAGCTGGAAGACAACCCAGCCGGAAGGACAACCCAGCCGGAAGACAACGTCTTCCGGGAGTTCCCGGCTAAGATTGTGTTTCATTGTGACAGGCAGAGGCAAAGGATGCACCCCATGGCTCGTTGGTTATTGCTATTCGCACTCGTTTTGCTGGTTCCCGCGCCGCGGCTGTTTGCCCAGAACACGGCGGCCAAGGCAAATCAAACCTTCGAACAACTCCAAGCCAAGTGGATGGAACTGGAACGCCAGTTCCAAGAAAAGCAACATGCCAAAGCCGACGACCAGGAACTTGTCGCTTTGCGGACCGAATCCGACAAATTGCTCAACGAATTGGTAAAGGCTGGGTTTGACGTTTATCGTGCCGATCCCAAGGGTTATCCCGTCGTGAATCAAACGCTGCTCGCGATTGCGAACTTTCACGTGCTGGGCGATCCGAAGGGTGACGGTGGCGATCAATATGAAAAAGCGTTACCGCTTGTTCGCTCGCTCATCGACGCGGGGGCGGCCAACACGTGGCCCGAGTTGTGGGTGCTGGGCGCCGTGAGCGCCTATTGCACCAACAACTTCGCGCTCGCCGAGGACTATTTTGCCAAGGCCGAGGCGGCGGGTGCGATGAATTCACCGGGTCGCCTTGGCCAACTCGCGCAAGGATTTAAGCAATCGCTCCCCACCACCCGCCGGGATTGGAAACACGAAGAGTTGATTCGCGGTGCCGAGAAAGTTGCTGATAACCTGCCAAGGGTGAAATTTGCCACCACGCGGGGTGACGTGGTGATTGAACTCTTTGAAAACGAAGCCCCGCAGGCGGTGGCGAATTTTATCACACTCGTTAAAAAAGGTTTCTACACCAATGTGCCGTTTCATCGGGTGCTGCCGGGGTTCATGGCTCAGGGAGGTGACCCCACGGGCACGGGGAGCGGCGGCCCCGGTTATTCGATCCGCTGCGAGTGTCACGGCACAAACTATCGCAGACATTTTCGCGGCAGCCTGAGCATGGCCCACGCGGGGCGCGACACCGGCGGATCGCAATTCTTTCTTACGTTCGTTCCCACGAGTTATCTCGACGGCAAACACACGGTCTTCGGGCGCGTGGTCGAAGGGATGGATGTTGCCGCTTCGATCAAGCGCCGCGATCCCGACAATCCAGGCCGTTCGGGACCCGACCAGATTCTGTCGGCCGAAGTCCTCCGCGACCGGGGGCACGAGTACAAGTTCGAGAAACTCCCGGGGAGATGACTCGTTCTCATGGTTTCCGCCCAAGTTTCGCGTGCTTGACGGTTGAGGGATTGGTCGGTACTCTAATATCTTGATTTAAGATTCTGCTGGGTTCTGGTATCTTAGGGCATGATAGTGGATGCCCCTGCGAGCAATCGGACGCTCAAACTTAGAGGCATGCGGATAGGTACTCTCCGCAGGACTGCAAGTCATTCGCTCACCGGCAGTTTCGCAAGTTGATGTTCCTTCTGGCCTGGGCGCGGTGCCCGGTCGTGGATGTTTTCTCAGTGGTGGCGGTTGAGCCGCGGCGGCGTTAGCGGGTCGCCGGTGGTTCGATTTGTGCGCTCACCCCTGAAACCACTGCCGCACACGCACGTGTTGCG
>JBGTEU010000579.1:0-2005 GCA_041747595.1 Bythopirellula sp. | reverse complement strand
CATTGTGCAACGACAGTTTTAGCTCGAAGACGACCGCTTGCTCCTTGGAGAAGCCCAAGTCCTCAAAGAGCTTGTCTGTTGAGACGTGCATCGCTTTAGTTGTCTTTGCTGGCATTTTTCTTTTCCTCTGCTATTCTTGCCCGAACATTTTTCAGTCGGCTCGCAGCGATCGCTAAATCGTTGCGGCTGGTTTTGGCTGACTTCTTCGTAAAGCCGTGCAGCATGTACAGCGTATCGCCAACGCGAGCGAGGTAGATGAGACGATACCAACCATTTCTGTCCCGCTGCCTCATCAAAGACACCTTTGCCGATGGACTGCATCGGGCGACTGTCGTGGGGCATCGCTCCTTGCTGCAAGCGCCGAATGTCGTAACCCAGCTCCTGCCGTACCGCAGCAGGGAACCCCTTCACCACGTCCAGGCTGTCTCCTTCCCAGGCGACTTTTGCGTCCACGTTCTTCTCGCGCGCCATAATTATCCTAACGCAAGTATACTATATTTAGGATTTTCGTCAACTGCTTGTAGAAGTTCTTGGGCCGGTCAGTACGACAAGAATGGGCCGGCTACCGTCTGCGGCTCGCAAGGGATGAATAGTATCCCATGGCACAGATCACAAGCACCAGCGCACTTGGCTCTGGCACGGATGTCACGGCACTGAGTGAACCCGTGCCGTAGTTGGCTTGCCAATCGGCGAGGTTGCCGATGCTGGGATTCCGCTGCCAGAGGAGAAAATCGCGGCCATCGACGTCGCCATCACCGTCGAAATCTCCCGACGTGCCGAGGCCCAGCACCTTCAAGACCACGCTGCTGGCGAGATAATTGACATCCCATTGGAATCCCGCGGGGAGCAGCAGATTATCAAACTCACCGAACACGCCGTCGGTGGCCGTCGTGAGAAACGTGAACATATTGCCCACCGAGGGGACAAAGCCATTGGCGAAAGTCACTTCCAGCGTGCCGCCCAAGAACGCAAAACGGCTCACGGCAAGTACGTCGTGCTGGGTGATTGCGGTGGTACCAGCGAGTTGAATGGCGAGCGTGCCCTCTTCGAGGTTAGAAAGATCACCGATGATGCTGAGCTTGCCGATGCCGTTGCCCGGCTCGACGCGGCCCCCCAAATTGCGAACAACGCCGTTGATCGGGCCCGTGCCGACGAAGATCGTGCCCGAACCGCGTAGGATACCCCCTTCGATATTCACAAACTGTGAGTCGAGTTTGGTGTTGGCACCAATCAGGTTAATGATGCCCCCCTGTTCAATGCGAGTCTCGCCAAAGGTGGTGAGGGTTTCCGAACCGGAAAGCTGCAGCGCGACAGTGGTGTTGGCACTTCCCCCGACGACCAGTTGATTCACGGTCGCATTGCCGCCGAGACTCACGACTTGCGTGGGGATCGCCGTGTTGCGGAGCTCGGCGACCCACATCACGTTGGGCGTGCCGTTGGCATTCCAGTTCGCCGCGGTCTGGAAACTTGTTTGGGCCACGGTGCTAGACCAGACGTGCGTCTGCGTGACGGGATTGCTGATGAACAAGCTTGGACCGATTCCCCCCTGTCCTCGCGAGGGATTGGCGTCGATCACTATATCGCGGCCGGTAAACAGGTGCATCCCCAGAATGCCGTCGACCACATTGCCGGGATCGTTGGGATTGGTGACGTCGAGCACGGCAACCGGCACATTATAGAGCGTGAAGGTGCCTCCCACCGTGTCGATGTTGAGCATGTCGACATAAAAGCCCGGTATCCCAGGGGAGACTCCCCCCGAGCCTTCCACTTCCAAAATAAAATCGGGTTTATCGAGAATTGCGTCAAAACCAAGCCGCGCGGCGGTGAGCTCACTCACGACGGTCAGATCGGCCCCCGTATCGAATAAGAATTCCCGGTCTTGGAACGATCGCGAACCATTGGACATATCGACGTCAAGAAACAGTCCGCCGCCGTTGCCGTTACTGTCTTGGACCACCGTGGGAGAAGCAGGGTTGTCATGAATGGAGATTTCTCCGCCGCCAAG
>JBGTEU010000578.1:0-3659 GCA_041747595.1 Bythopirellula sp. | reverse complement strand
ATCCCGTGCTCAATTCGGTTTCCGACACGCTCAAGACCGAGGCCGTCGGCCGCGATCACGTGCGAATCATTGCTCAGCCGATTGAAAACGGGTTGCGTACCCGTTTCGAAGCCGAAGAGGGCGTGATGCGCGCCGTTGGCGTGGCAGTGATAGCCTCGAAGAGGCAAGCCATGGGTGCTCAACAGCAGCAACCCGCCGGCGCGGTGCAATAATCGAATCGGTTGCTTGTTAATAAACTAGCCGAGCGAGGCGTGTCCTCGACTCGGCTTTTATTTTGAATTCGTCTTTTCTTGTACTTGGCGTGGTGCTGGCGCGCCGCGCAATAGACCTTCGGTACTTAAGTCTTCGTCGATCTCAGGCCAGTGGATGCCATAGCCCCCGCCTGCCACCTGCCAATTGTTTCTCTGCGAAACCGAAGCTTTCGCCAATCGAGGGTACCAAACTAGCGGGACAGCAATGGTCCTGCCATCGTGCAGGGCGACCGTCAGCGTGTCGTCGGTCACTTCAACGCCCGCAACGCGTTCATCAGCTCCCAATGCTAAAGTGCCCATGCCAAGCCTCCAAAAATTCAACCTCGTACAACACTTGATTAGTGGTAGAAATTGTCATCCCGAGGGGAGTTCTACGACCTGAGGGATCTGGCCTGCAGTATCAACACAAAATGCCAAGCGTATAAAGCTGGAATCCAGATTCCTCTAGTCGCGGCGCTCCTATCGGAATGACAGGTAATAAATCATTGCGGTTCGCAAATAGAATCGGTAAGGACCGCTCCGCAGAACTGTTGGCATTCGTTATATTCTACGTTGCCGATCAAAGCTGAGCCATACAAATTGGCAACTCGGATGGTCGGTGAATTGTCTTGGTAATTGTCGCTCAGGGAGGCTGTCGTGGAAAAAACTTCGCTCGTTCTCACCATTCTCGCCACCGATCATCCGGGGCTCGTGGATTCCCTGGCGGGGATCGTCGCCGAGCATGGCGGCAATTGGGTCGAGAGCCGCATGGCGCATCTGGCGGGGCAATTCGCCGGCATTCTGCGGGTGGAAGTGGAACCCGCGCGGGCCGCGGCGTTGACCGCGGCGATCAAGAATCTCACCGCCACGGGCCTCGAGTCGATGGTCTGCGCCGATCCCACGACCGCGACTTCGAAAACGGGGACCACGGCACAGCTCGATGTCGTGGGTCTCGATCAACCGGGGATCGTGCGGAGGATCAGCCAAGTGCTGGCCGCCAAGGGAGTCAACGTCGAGGAGCTCGCCACCGAATGCACGGCGGCCCCCAACACGGGTCAAAGCCTCTTTCACGCAACGGCGCAATTGCGGCTCCCGCAGGGATTGGAAATGGAAGCGCTGCGCGTGGCCCTGGAACAAGTCGCCGCGGACTTGATGGTGGATCTGACGCTGGAGTGAGATGGTGATTTTACATTAACTTGCCACGTATTGCCGGCAGTTAGAAAGACTCCCGACTCCGTCCTTCCACTCTGAGCGTATTCTTTTTTCAGTAATTCGCAGAGCAAATCGCTGGAATCTGGTGTGCCCACAGAGCAAGCACGCTGTCAATGAATTCTTCATCATCATCGTTCACCTCTATTCGCTCCAGTTTTACAAGCATAGGTAAAATCTACCCATCAGCCGTGCAGGTAGCGTACATAGTGACAGCACCTTGTCACTCTGTGCATGCACTGACTTATTGCGTTTGGCACAAAATCTTAACTTGCAATTGGCCACCGGCAGCGTGACAATGGCGGGCGGGGCAGAAGGGGGTTCTATGAATGTTCGATTATTCGCTTTGTTGGCATTAATTTATTGCTGTTCTATCAGCTACGCCGAAGAAGCAGTGGAAATACCGCAGGGTGAAATCTGGGCCTTGGATATGCCCGGCACCAAGGACATACGCGAATTAGAGCCAAATCGAGATGCGTTTAAGGGAATGTCGGCTGCTGAACGAATTGAAAATTCTCTAATAGAGAACACCCGGCGGCTGTTAAACATCAACAACAGACCATCGTATGGAAGTGTAGCCGGTCGTGGAGCTGTAGTAGCGGCTAGTGATTTGGAAGCCCTGAAACTTGCGAATGCCATTCTGGCTAATAAGCAGCCTAGAACGGAGTTTTTTGACTCGTCAGAAGAACTAACCTTAGTTTTCTTCGCCTATGAGAGTGGGAAATGTGTTCGACTAAAAAGGGTTTACAGGACAGACAAGGAAGTTGTTGTTGAATACCGATTCGAGACGAAGACATTTCCCAATTCATCGTCGCAAATTGCTTTAATCCCGTTGGAAAAGCTACCTCCTGGAAATCGCTATGTCAGTATCAAGCGACTTGACGAAGATGCAACAAATGCTGAGTTGCGCCAACACAGGCAAGCCGTCGGAAGACAAGTTGTCTGTGACTCGTTCACTTTTGAAGTGAGAGAATAGGAACAGAATAAAGGAGAACCCTATGCGTATTCTAATCGCGTCATTTCTCATGGTGCTACTTACAAATCCGACACGTGCAGATTTGACTTCAGTCGGTGCGGACGGCGCTAATGCCCTTGTCACAGGTCTGAACGGATTGGGCACTGTAATCGGCATGGTAGATTTCGCACGGCCTGGAAAGCCGGGTTTTGATGATGCCCAGTATGTACACAACCAAGTAATTCCAACTCAGGTCTATGCTTCGTTTCAAGAAAGTATGAGCAATCCTCGATTTGGTGGAGAACACGAGCGGCATGAAGTCATGAAAGCTCTACTGCTAAATTCTGCAGATAAGCTGAGCGGTGTTCACGGATCAAACCGAAACGTAGTAACTAAGCCCGATGATGGAGAGACGAATTGGCTCTTATCAGACGCGTACAGTAGCCCATTCGTTTCCCTGGATGAGCGAATGGGAGCCGGTCATTTGAACGTTGAAAGTGCGTTAGAGAATTATAAACCGGGAAAATACGGGCCAAGTGCGGCCGGTCAACCTAGTACATATGTTCCACCAATTGGTTGGGATTACGGCAGCGTTGGTTTGTTCGGAAGCAATGACTATATATTTAACCAAAATGCCGGTGGAGGTTACGTGGCGATCACTCTCGCATGGGATCGCACAGTAGAGTCAACATCAGGTGACGACAACTACAGTTCAGGAGATCAGTTTTTCAATCCGTCGCTGAACAACTTGGACGTATATTTGATGCCGGCGGATTCAATTGATATAGGGGATGCAATAAGAGCCTCAACGACTGACACTGATAACCTTGAGCATATTTTCTATGCCGTACCGTTTGGTGAGTATAAGATTAGAGTCACAAATTTTGGCGGTGGCCCTGAGGACGCACAAGATTATGGCCTAGCATGGTGGCAGGCGAAGCATCGTCACCCGGTGACTTCAACGGCGACACGCGCGTCGACGGCCGCGATTTCCTCGCTTGGCAACGCGGCGAATCGCCAAATCAGTTGAGGGCCGGTGACCTCGCCGACTGGCACGCCAACTATGGCGCTGGAACGAGTGCAGCGACAACCGCCGTGCCTGAGCCGAGTTGTTTAGTGTTTCTGTTTGGCTTGGCGTTCCTGAGACGGAACCGTTGAGGAAATCAAAGGTATCGGGAGTGGATTGACAATGAAAGCGAAACGGGACAGAAGGTCGTTCTCGCTCACCGCTTATAAACGCTCGTCGACGCTAATCAATTCTTATC
>JBGTEU010000577.1:0-4148 GCA_041747595.1 Bythopirellula sp. | reverse complement strand
CTTGAAATAGTCGGTTTTTGTCTCGTTCCCTTCGGCGTCGAATTCCTGGGTTTTGGCGCTGACGGCTTTGGCGTAGGGCATGAGCTCCTCGACCCCCTTGTACCGGTCGTACCAAACGCCGGGGCTGGTTTGGAAGTTGCCAAAATCGGGCAAAGTGCCGCAATTGGGGAGATTCACTTCCTTCATCACGCCAGCAAGCCACTCGCCATCCGACGAATACCCGCCGTGGTTCTCCACGATGACATTGATCCCATGCGGGGCGGCGAATTCGCTCAGTTTCCGCAGGCCGTCGGCCGCTAGCTTCGCTTGCTCCTCGCGGGTTCCCTCGGAACGGGCGTTGACCCGAATCGAATGACAGCCCATTCGCCTGGCCGCCTCGACCCACGGGTAATGCACTTCCACGGCTTCCTGGCGAAGCTTTTCGTCTGGGTTTCCCAGATTCCCTTTGCCATCGGGGATGTCGACCATGATCAACAGCTGTTTGACGCCTGCGTCTTCCGACTTTTTCTGCATTTCGTCCATATAGTCATGGTCTTTGGCCTTGTCGGCGAAGGGACCCATCCAATACTCGACCGCATCGACGCCAAATTTTTCTTTGCAGAACGGCCCGTAATCCCGGGGGTCTAATTCCCCCTTGCCGATCATGTTGTGCAGCGAGTATTCGGCCACGGATATCTTGAAGGGTTCAGCCATGGTCTCCTGAGCAAATAATTGCGATGACGGTGTGCTTCCCAAGGAAATTCCTGCCCCGGTCGCGACGAGCGTCGCCAAAAAGTCGCGTCGGTTGGATGAAATCGGCATATCAAAATCCCTCGTGATGAGTCGAAGAGGACGAGAACATTGGGTTAAAGAGCCACTTGGCCGAGTATAAGAGGCTCGCACTTTCCGGACAACACCCCGCGGAGACCACGCGTCGGAGGCTTTTGGCCCATTGACGCACCAATGCCGTTCGGCCGAAAATCGGCAGCTTCCCCCCCGTGACGAATTGCTCACGAGGAATATCCCATTTTGAACTGAGAACCGATTTCCGGAGCGGAGCGACCATGACCGATCTTGCCGCAGGCCAGTCAATCACCAAGCAAGGGGACCGCCTGCAGGTGCCCGACCAGCCGATCGTTCCCTTTATCGAAGGAGACGGGACAGGCGCTGATATTTGGCGCGCGAGCCAGCGGGTGTTCGACGCCGCGGTCGAAAAGGCTTACGGCGGCAAGCGGAAAATCGTGTGGAAGGAAGTTCTCGCCGGTGAGAAAGCATTCAACGCCGTCGGGAATTGGCTTCCCGATGAAACACTCGACGCCTTCCGCACGCTGCTCGTGGGAATCAAAGGCCCGCTCACCACGCCAGTCGGCGGCGGAATTCGCTCGCTCAATGTGGCTTTGCGGCAGATTCTGGATCTCTATGTTTGTCTGCGACCGGTTCAATACTTTTTGGGAGTACCCACGCCAGTTAAGGAACCCGAAAAGACCGACATGGTGATCTTTCGCGAAAACACTGAAGACATCTACGCGGGGATCGAATTCCAAGCTGGCAGCGAAGACTGCGAAAAGTTTAGCAAGCTCTTCGCCGAGGCCTTTCCCGAACGTTGGACGAAAGTTCGCTTTCCCAACACGGTAGGGATCGGAATCAAGCCGGTGAGTCAAGAAGGCACGACGCGGCTGGTGAAAGCGGCGATTCAGTATGCCATAGAGAACGACCGTCGCAGCGTGACGCTGGTCCACAAAGGCAACATCATGAAGTTCACCGAAGGAGGCTTTCGTGACTGGGGATACCAGTGCGCGAAAGAACAATTCGGCGCGACGGAAATCGACGGCGGCCCCTGGTGCGAATTCGATTCCCCCAAGAGCGGCAATAAAATTGTCGTGAAAGACGTGATCGCCGACGCGATGTTGCAGCAAATTCTCACGCGCCCCGAAGATTACGACGTCATTGCCACACTGAATCTCAATGGCGATTACATTAGCGACGCCCTTGCCGCATGCGTCGGCGGTATTGGCATCGCCCCTGGCGGTAACATTAATTACGACACGGGGCACGCCATCTTTGAAGCGACCCACGGCACGGCTCCCAAATATGCGGGCCAAGATAAGGTGAATCCCGGTTCGGTGATTCTCTCCGGCGAGATGATGTTCCGTTATCTCGGTTGGACCGAGGCGGCCGACCTCATCATCCGCGGCCTGAATGGTGCGATCGGCGCGAAGACGGTCACGTACGATTTCGAGCGCCTCATGCAAGGCGCGACGCTCGTGAAGTGCAGCGAATTCGGCGACGCGGTGGTCAAGCACATGGGGTGAGTGTGACAAGTCGCGGTCATCCGTGTTGCCAGCACCGCGTGCAAAACATTTCCTTGACAGTCTGCATTTTACGGGGTTTACTTAACGGTCGGACTTCGTCGCCATTTTCCTTGGAGAGGTTATTCCACATGTGTAAGTTTGTTCTCATTGTGTTCGTGACCCTGTTGGCCACGCTGTCGTTTGTGCGCCCCGCACAAGCGATTCCCCAATTCCAAAAAGAATATGTCACCCTCTACGTTGGTGAAGATAAGACAACCGACTTTGCTAAATTGGTCAAACAAGCGGGCTGCTGGAACTGTCATCAAGGCAAGCTTCGTAAGAACCACAATCCTTATGGGATTCATCTCGTCGACTTGCTGGACAAGAAAGCCGACATGAAGAACCCCGAAAAGATCGTCGAAGCACTCAAGAAAGTCGAAGCCCTGCACAGCGTTCCCGGCGACGATACGAGTCCCACTTATGGTGACCTCCTCAAGGAAGGCAAGCTCCCCGGCGGCTCGTTGGAAGATGCCAAGAAGGAGCCTGCCGCGGTCGAATGAGAGCACCGAACCAGTTTAAATGTCACTCAGCCTTGGGCGTTCGCGCTCGAGGCTGTTTTTGTTGCTGCCTCGGCAACGGGCGCAACCGGCCGTGAAAGCCGCAATGACGCCGTCATCAGTAGCACCACCCCACACACAATCGCCACGATATGACGGAGATTCTTGCGATCGGTTTCCCCGAGCACCACAGTCAACAGCCGTTGCATGAGCACAATCGAAGCGGCCAGACCCACCAAGAATGCGAGTGACGCCCACAAGTCCATTCCCATCAGTCTGGCACGCGCTGGTGCGGACAAACTCGAGAGCAGCCATACTCCGATCGGCACTTGCAGCAGAGTTGCCGTCAGCGCGATGAGCGCCGCACCTCGTGCGATTGTTTTCGCTTCCTGGGCTGTTTCGGTCTGCTCGCCGAGGCGAGTCAATAGAAAGAGCACAGCGACGCCCGCTACGGCCAGCGCGGACAAGCCAAAGTGAACTGTAAGCGGAAGCACTTCACCACGGGTTATGAGTTTTAAAAGGATCGGGCGATCAATTATGGTTTCCGTTGTCCAATGCTCGTCGGCAGCGAGATGGCCCATGACTGCCATTAACGGCGGAAAGTGATAGAGCAGATTCGCCGCGGTGGCAAACGCCAAGAGCGCGATCCACCACTTGTTCAAGATTCTCCATCCGCCGGCAATGGCGATCATGCACGCCAATGAAAACACCAACTCCGCGCCGGCAAACCAATAAGTGCTCGGAGGAAATTTCGCCAAGGCAACGGACAATCCGTTGCCCGGAATGACCAACAGCAATAGCCCGCCTGACAACATACCGATGACCAGGGTGATCACCGACCACCAGGCCAAGCTGCGCCCAAGTTGATCACTGAGCTGGCCGCTTTTTTTTCCCCTCCAGTGAAGCCATGCGCACACCAGCGGACCCGCGCTCGCGACGTTCATGGCCAGCAAATGCACGGCGAGCAAGATTATCGTGAATGTTTCATGCACGAGGGACGGTACTTGCGGGTCTGTTGGATTGACAGTGGTTCTGTTCCCCAAGATACTGTCTAGGTCTTGGCAGCCCAAGCCGGGCGATTAGCTCAGTTGGTTAGAGCGCCACGCTTACAACGTGGATGTCGGGGGTTCGAGTCCCTCATCGCCCACTAGAAAACACCCTAACTCTGCAATTCTAGCAGTTTTTCAGCGGTTTCACTTCGCTGACTTCGCTCCATTTTCCTTAGTTTCGCTGCTTAGTGCTGCGCATTGTGCTGCGCTTTTTCCGATAGCCTTCAAGTGGTCGGCTTCCGTCACTCGCCAGTAGTGCGTCTCGGCGATGC
>JBGTEU010000576.1:0-5960 GCA_041747595.1 Bythopirellula sp. | reverse complement strand
ACAACTGGAGCAAAAAATGCTGATTCTGGTTGTCGGCCATTTTCATGTCTTCACTCCCTTCAAATCCTACGTTTCTCATCGAGTACTTGAACACTTAGTGCCTTGTGATTCAGGCGTTGAACACACCAGCCCGTTCTGGCTGGTAGAGGACTTGTTCCACTTTGACCCGCCTCCACCCGCCGGGAGTTCGCCAGCGCAGCGAGTCGCCCACACGTTGTCCCAGAATGGCTGTTCCTACTGGGGCGAGTACAGAGAGCATGTTGTTGACAATGTCTGCGTCGTCGGGAAAAACGAGAGTATAGCTATTCAATTCATGAGTATCGCAGTCTCGTAGCTTCACCGTAGAGTTCATAGTCACTACGTTGCGCGGAACAGCATCGGAGGCCACAACTTGTGCTCGCTGCAGTTCTGCAGCTAGGCCTTCCAAATATTCCGAGGGGCCAATTGCCTGAGTAAATTCCGACGAGAGCAGGGCCTCCAGACGCTCGAAGTCGTTCTTCGTAAGTATGATTTTTCTCTTTGGCATTTCTCTTTCCTCATCAAGACCAACGTGTCGTCATGTAAGCGGCGTTGAAGGAGTACAACGCAATTAACGGGCCACGGGGCAAGTCGCGGTAAAGCCTTAGCATTGCCGTGCTACGGCGAGAGATTAGCGAATGGAGGGCGACACCTGCACGAACAGTGTCGCCAAAACTTTACACACTCACTCGCGATACAGATTCGCATCAAGTCCGTGCCTTTTGAGAAGCTTATGCAGGCCTTGGCGAGATAAGCCGGCTTCGCGGGCTGACTGGGCCACATTTCCTTGGTTTCTCTCAAGGAGCGATGCGATATATTCGCGCTCGGCTCCTCCCAATATGTTGGCATGAGTAGTACCGCTGGGAACAGGCAGCGTTGTCTGATCTGACGACGGATTTTGAACCTGTGGCGGGAGATCGCCAGGCTGGATTACATCGTTCCGGGCCATGGCGATTGCTCGCTCAATGGCATTGCGCAGTTCACGAATGTTGCCTGGCCACTTGTGTTGTCGCAGTAGATTAATGGCTTCATCAGAAATACCGTGAATCCTAACGCTACCGCCTTCCAACAAATGTAGAAAATGTTTCGCCAACAATACGACATCATCACCTCGCGCGCTTAACGGCGGCAGTTCGATATGAAGAACGGCTAAGCGGTAGTACAAGTCACGGCGAAATCGGCCGGCATTAACCTCAAGTTCTAAGTCCCTATTGGTCGCGCACACAAAGCGAGTATCCACTGTGACTTCAGCGGTCTTGCCAACGGGAATAAAGGTCTGCTCCTGAATCACTCGCAATAGCTTCGATTGTAACGTGGCGGGCAATTCACCAATTTCATCAAAAAAGGCAGTGCCGTTGTCAGCTTGGCTTAACAGTCCGTCCTGTTCTTTCACCGCACCGGTGAATGCACCTCGGGCATGCCCAAACAGAATGGATTCAAAAAGGGTCTCGGGGACAGCTGTGCAATCGATGATCTGGAACGGACCTTCCGTGCGGCGGCTTAGTCGGTGAATGGCCCGGGCGACGGCCTCCTTGCCCGTTCCACTTTCGCCAGTTACAAGCACGTTAGTGTCGGTCTCAGCCACTCGTGCAATGATCTCGAAGAGTTCTTGCATCGCTGGGCTTTCGCCAATGATTTCAGGGTACGAACTGCTATCCGGCTTAGCCGGTTGGGGTTTCTCTCGATTGTTATGAGCCAGCGCACGGCGAATGCTCGAAAGAAGGTCATCGAGTTTGACGGGTTTTAACAGGTAGTCTGTAATGCCAAGGCGTACGCTCTCGATCGCCGTCGGCAGAGAGGGTGCACCGGTAATGACGATCAGCGGCAAGTCGGGCCATTGAGAACGCCCTTGTTTAAGCAACTCTAACTTAAGGTTGCCCGGCATATTGAGATCCGAGAGCACTAGGTCGAAGTGCTCACTTGAGAGCGCATCCAGTGCGGCATTCCCGTTTGGAGCACAAACACAATCATAACCTTGCTTGCGAAGAAGGGCGGCCGTCGTGCGCAGGTACAGCGGCTCGTCATCCGCTATCAAAATGCGCTTCGCAGGGCTATCTCCCATGGCTGTGAATCCTCTTCGCGCTCAAATGTTGCTGGGAAATATTGCCATAAATATGGAGCCTTGACCTAGTTGGCTAGCAACTTCGATTCGTCCCCCCATAGATTCGATTAAGCTGCTGGAAACCGAGAGACCTAGACCCATCCCGCCATCGGGACCTGTTTGTTTCGTCGTAAAAAACGGATCGAACATGAGTTGGGCCACCTCCTCAGAAATTCCTTCTCCGTGATCTTTTACCGAAACAGCGATCTCGGAGCCTGTTCTCTTGGCGTCTACCAAAACCACCTCGCCTGCGGGTGAAGCCTGCAATGCGTTACGGATGAGATTGTACAGGATTTGCTTGACGCCGCCTTCAGCCAGGTCGACTTCCAGTGAATCATCGGTACCATTCCACTGGAGGCTCACTCCTTGCTTGGTAGCTGTAGACTCCAACAGATAGATGACTTCGCCAATAGCTCGTGCCATGGAAAACGGAGATGGTTGCATGGGACTGTGCCGGTAAAGCTGATACATCTGGTGGATAATAGCACTAATCCGTTCGATCTCTCGATCGATCAACTCCAGCAACTCGTAATGTTCGTGATTTCGTGGCAGGTCCGCTTTAATCAGCTCGAAAGCATTCCGCACCCCTGCCAGCGGATTATTGATCTCATGAGCAACACCTGCGGCGAGTTGACCTAGAGCTGCGAGCTTTTCCATCTGCCGCTGGCGCTGTTCGAGTTGCCGTAGTCTTGAGGTGCGCTCTTGGACGAGTTGCTCCAAGTGCTCAGCATAAAGTCGCAACTCATCTCGAAGTTTATGCAGGTCCGTGACATCCCGGATGCTTGTGCGCATTCCCAGATATTCGCCTTCGTCTGCATACATTGGCTGCCAAGAAAGTGACATCCAGCGTGTTTCACCGTTGACGTGTACACAACGAAACTCCACCTGTTCGCCGGAAGTTTGTTGGGCCGCCGATTTCAGGACGTTAGCAACACGAGGACGATCCTCTTCGAGAACCAATGACATGGGGTAGTCGACCATCGCAAGGCACTCGGCAACGGTATGGCCTGTCAGCCGTTCGACAGCGGGATTAACCCAGATGAGTTGCCCTTCCACCCCGTGCCAGCTTTCCCAGTCGTTGGTGAAGTCGGCAACTGCACGGAACCAACGATCCTCGGATGCAGCTCTGGGATCGGTCGATGAGTGCCCGTCTCTAAGTTTTTCGTTCTTTGACACCATTAATAACTCGCAGAACTGCGTTCTTTCTGGGCACGGATTTACAGATGGAGAGCCCCGGCTGCTTCGGGCTGATAGACAATTTTCGTGATGCGAAATCGTCGAAGCCCGTCGGATACAAAATCGCCCACCTCACCTCCCAGAAGCTTCAGCCCCAGTGGGTCCAATACCGAGACTCCATCAGACATGTATCCGCAATCTGCCGGATAGGCCAATGTTACCTGGCGGCTCTTACCGGAACTCGTATCAAACAGTTCGACGATGCTATTCATAGTTACCAAACTTTTTGGCGTCTCTTGTGAGGTCACGGGTATGGCGTCTTCTAAGCGCGAATCCAGTATACGTGAATTTCGAGCCCGTCCCCAAGCCCTTCCTTCACTTGATACGAGTAAAGATCCTAATCGGCGGCGGTCAGTATCCGTAATTGTGTGCCGCTTAGTTTTCATCGAAAAGTTTTGCATTTTGTTTTCCTCCACCCAACTTTATGCAATCTTCGTGCCGCCCTCGAGTCCGCTATTAATCCGGGCTTTCATGTCAACTCAAGTCGTCGGTGTCAACTCTTGTTGACGGTCGATTTTTCCTTCGAGTGAGTAAACCCACGTGTATCGCGTGAAAGTGCCGACCGATTGAACTTTGTGTCGTATGGCGCACCACTTGCAACTGGTCATTACAAACAAATTTCTAATTCAGCACGGTCACTCTTATCTTGGAGATTCTAACGCATGAGATCTTACCTTAACTTTCCCAACACTGACCGTAGTGCTCGACTTTCCATGCGGACTCGCCGGCTCTCTGTTGAGCGAGGTTTTCGCAAGGCCGTTCCTCAGATCCTTGCGGCCGCGCTGAGTCAGTCCGCCCGGCGCATCCAAGGCATCCAAGTTTGGCTGGAAGATGTGAATGGTCCACGGGGCGGTGTGGATATTCGCTGTCGGATCGAATTATCACTGTCCCCTCTCGGTCGAGTCACGGCAACTTCGCTGGCCGCGAACGAGTACGTTGCTATCGCGAATGCTGCATCGCGGGCCGGTGCCCTGGTGAACAGCCGCATTAAACGGGCTCGTACCCTACGGCGTCGAGTCGCGGAAGTTCAATTGGAGTGTTCTTGACTTTTCTACCCCCTGGTCATGTAAGGAAATCAATCATGAGAACTCAAACTCGCTTCGCGCCCAGCGTGGGCATTGGATCCACAGTTTACATTCGAGACCTCGCGTCCCATGAACAGGAAACGTATACGCTCACGGAACCTGGCGATGCCGACATTCGGCAGGACTACATCTCGACAATGAGCCCTATCGGCCGCGCGCTATACGGGCGGCGGCCTGGTGAAATCGTGATGTACCAGGCCCCCGGCGGAACAATTACCTTTGAAATCGCAGCTGTGGAACCAAGCCCGCAGCTACAACTTGCGCGAAATGGATAAAGGCAATAACCATTTCATTAGACGACGACAATGGAGGTAGACGTGCTGTCAGGAGTTGAATCACACGAGCCTATTTGCTCGACAACGATGGAGCGTATCGCCAGGAACCTCCTGGCGCAGACGGGCTATCTCGGCCTGAGAAAAGTTAAGTGCTCATTCGATAATGGCACGATGACACTTCGAGGCCGTGTCCGCTCTTACTACCACAAGCAAATGGCTCAGGAAGCATTGCGGTATGTTGAACACGTGAGGCAATTAGTAAATCGTATAGAGGTCTCGGCATGACAATGAAAACCAATAAAATGAATGATGCAGCAGTATTAAATCAGCTGTCGAAGCGTTTCACCAACTCTTTCCTGCGGTCGGAATCTCTGCCCGCCAATGCTCATGGTCCAGCGCTCCGGGATTCCTTCCCGGAACCCCGCAAGCAAATTGAGCGGATCCTCGTGCCGCTCGATGGCACTGTATTCGCCGAACACGCCGTCCCCGTCGCACTTGGGATCGCCGAGGAATGCGGCGCAGCCGTGCAACTGGTCCATGTCCTTGTGCCGACTGAGGTGCTCACCCCGTTCGAGATGCTGCATGCTCCCGATGCCGCGATCAAAGACAAGAAGAATCGCATGGTTTTGTATCTGTCTAAGATTGCCCATCAGATTTCAGCAGCTGCTTCTGTGGGCGTTTCCTCAGCAGTTATCCTCGATTCCGACGTGTCCCATGCACTAGAAGAAACGTACAACGGGGCTACCGACTTGGTTGTCATGGCGACTCATGGCCGAGGACCCCTTGGAAGATTTTGGTGGGGAAGCGTCGCGCATTCGTTTCTCCAGCGGGCTTCCGTGCCGGTCGTTCTGGTTCAGGGGAACGATGAGGATGTGAACTATACGCCGGAATCGATCGAACATCTCCTGCTGCCCATTGACGGCGAGAAAGGATCAGCAAGAATCGTCGAGCCGCTGATAAGTCTGGGACTGTTTGCCGGTGCTCGCCACACCCTGCTACACGTGACTCGTCCCGAACTTAAGCCTGCAGCTAACGGGGAGAAACTGCACAGTGAGTGGGTGCCGTCTCACAGTCGCGAAGCCTCGGGCATGGAGTATCTGCGGCCCATCGCAAACACGTTAAGTGAATGCAACAGGCAAGTTGAGACGAAAGTGATCAGCTCTGAGAAGCCAGTGTGGCAGGTGGTATCAGCTCATGCCTACCACCTCGAACGTAGCATGGTCGCGTGCACCTATCGGCGTGCAA
>JBGTEU010000575.1:0-4047 GCA_041747595.1 Bythopirellula sp. | reverse complement strand
TCCCACGCCCGGCAATGCGCCGCGTGTGGAAGAAGAGTCCGTCAATGGCGTGAAATACCAGGTCACGCGGCAAACTGTTCAACAAGTCGTCCCAGTCACCATCATGCAAGACCGTCAGCAGACGACCTATGCCCAACAAGTGACGACCGAAACGATTCCCCATCAGCAGGCCTATACCGTGCCTGTTACACAATACGAAATGGTGGCTACGCTCCATGGGCGGTGGAATCCGTTTATCGAACCCTACTACACCTACGAAATGCAGCCGGTCACTTACTGGCAAGAGCAAGTGGCCAACGTGCAGATTCCCATGAACAAGGTGACCTGGGTGCCGCAAACGCAAACCGTGCAGGTGCCGGTGACGGAGTATCGCACGGCGGAGCGGGAAATCGTTACCCGCGTGGCGATGACCAGTGGCGAGCCAGCCAAGACCTATTCCGCGGCCCAACCGGTGAATAGCCAGCCCGCCGCGACTCAGCCCTTTACGCCCAAGCCGTACAATAGCCAACCGGCCGCGTCCGTTGCCAGTCAGCCGGTGAGTGGCTACCCAACGGCGGCGTCTCCGCTACCCAATTACGCAACTCAGCCGGCTTACGGATCGCAACCGACTTACGGCCAGCCCGCCTACAATTCGGTTCCCGCGGCAAGCGTTGCCACGCGGCCCGAGAATCAGTCGGCGATTGGAGGCCAGATGCTGCAGACCGATCCGCCTCGGCAGGGAACGGGTTGGTCGAACTTGCCCAGTTCTGGTTATCGCTAAGTTGTAGCGGTGGCTTCTAGCCGCCAAGATGCTTTATCTGATTCGGCGGCTAGAAGCCGCCGCTACGAAGTTGAAAGAAAAAGGAGCCAATCCCGGGGGGGCTTGGCTCCTTTATGATTTTAGCGATCGTGTGCGTAAAAGGTTGGTTGCTCCGTTGCGGGTCATTCAGTGACTGAGCGACGTCGTGAACGTCTGCCCGACGTGACAGAGCTCCATTCCTTGGTCAGCGTCTCAAAAACCTCGGGCGATTCGTACCGGACAACTCCCTTGGTCTCCGGCATCGGGCCAATCAGACCCCGAAAAACCGGCATACCCCGCAAACTCAAGTCGGTGCTGCAATCGTCGATGCCGATCTGTGTGTGCATTTTCAGCACGGCGTCTTCGTGACTATAGTCTCGGGTTCGCAGTTCGCCATTCTTGCCGCGAGTGACGATGCGAATTGTTTTCTCAGCCGCCATAGGTTTTCTCAAGCGAAAGCAGAGGTAAATCAGGATAGTTGAGTTATCGACCTCACGTGCTAGCTGCTGTGTTTTTTTACCGGCCGCGTGCATTCCAGGCACAGGATGCGAAACCCGCAAAACTGGTCCAGCAGGTCGCGTCGGCAGAGTCGGGCGATGAGTGAAAGTGGCGCCTCCTGTCATCCCGAAGGAGGCTTGCCGACTGAGGGATCTGGGTTCACCCTTGGAACGCTCAGGACGACGTGTTCGGGTTATAACCCAGATCCCTCAGTCGCCAAGGCTCCCTCGGGATGACAATCTGCCCATCATTGCCCGAACGTGCTCGAGCCAGTAAATTTATAAGGTCGCTGCAACGCTGGAGGGTAAGCGAATTGGCCAGCAGTCTGACTCGAAATCAGATGTCCAGTAATGGATTGTGGGTTCGAATCCCATGCCCTCCGCTCTATTTTGCCCGACCATCTTGGTCGGGTTTCTCGGAGTCATCCCCTGCCAAGGTGGGAATGACCGGCGCCTGCGAAGGCTCTCCCGCGGTAAGTCTTGCCCCACTATCGCGCTGGCTGATATTGCCGGCCGCAGTATCGAGGTTGTTCAGGTTGTCCAGGTTGTTCAGGTTGGCGGGCTAGTCTGCTTGCCTTGTTTGCCTTGTTTGGCCTGTTTGGCCGCGAGTTTTCAGTGACCAAACAGACTCGGTTTTACAAAGATCGCAGCGCAAGCGCGCACCGCGAACCGGAGCCGTCAACCTTTTGGCTAAGAGCTGACCGCCAAGAGCTGGATTTCGATTATCAAAGAACGTGCCTACGGATGGGCAGCTCTCATTGTTGTGATCTGTGAACGCTTCGCCACAACGATTTTTGGCCGGGTGGATTTTCACGCAGAGACGCTGAGAACGCGGAGAAAGTCAAGTCTTTCCGGCGCGGAGTTGACCCCTCGCGGAGCTAGGACGACAACCGCATGAGACTGTTGTTCAATTCTCGTTCGAGCAACGCGCCAACCTGCTGATCGTAATCCGAATCCTCGGCCATCCATTTGCGGAGCAAGATCGCTGCTTGACTGTATCGTCGCAGACGCGCGGAATCGGTTTCTTGAGATTCGATGGTGGCCATGAATACTCCTTCGCTTTGAGACGGGCTCACATCCCAATTATACCAGATTTTCCGTGCGGCAAAAAACGGTAAAGTTCACGGCCTCTGCCGCGTAGGGGTTCATCAATCGAAAAATGTCATCCTGAGAGAGGCTCGGACCGCCGGAGGCGGAAAGGATCTGGTTTCCAGTATCTTCACGCATTGAATATTGTGAAGGTTAGCCGAACAGCCGGCTAACGCCAGACGCTCGCCTGGATGCCCTAGAGCGTCGTCAACTCGATCTTGCGAAATTCGACTTCGGAGCCCTCGGCTTGCAGCGCGATTTGGCCCTTGTCGGCGGTGCAGTTGGTGCCGTGATTCACCAGGTCGCCGTTGACCCACACCTTGATCGTGTCGCCCGCGCACTCGATGACCATCGTGTTCCACTCGCCCGCGGGCTTTTCTGAATCGTCGGTGAGATTCTTGATGCGTCGCAGCTTGTCGCCATCGGTTCCCCAATTCTCCTTGGGGCCGCGGCGGGTCTCCATGTCAGGCACGGTGATGTCTTCACGAATGCACCAGAAGTCGCCGGCATCGCCGTGAGACATTTGCACTTCCAGCGATTGGGGGAACATGCCGTAGAGGGCACGCGGGGTCGAGGCGTGGACGAGCACGCCGCAATTGCCCGGCTTGGCGGCGAAGCGATATTCCACCTCCAGGCGGTAATTCTGAAACGACTTGTCGGTGATCAAATGCCCGCCGGGGGTGCCAAGACTCACGAGCATCCCATCGCGGACGATAAAGGGGTTCTTCGCGGCGGGGTCCTTATCCATCTCGGGGACGTCGACGTGCCAACCCGTGAGGTCCTTGCCGTTGAAGAGGCTTTGTGGCGTGGCAGCGGCGACAGTTACCGAAACCTGTGCGAACGTGTTGCTGCTGCCAAAGCAGATAGCGCAAGCAGCCAGGACGGTTGATAAGAAGGAGTGATGAGACATGACAAGTCCTTTATGCTAGTACTTTAGTGCTTGTGTATGACCGGTCTCTTACAGGTAAGGGGATTGTTCGCACCCCTGCACCTGTTGGAACCCGTGCAGCTCATCGATGAGGAAGGATTTCTACGGGCGCTGCAGTTTATCTGGAATGTCGCCACGCATACGCGGGCCGTACGTAGTTTGACGGCCACGATCTGCTTGAACATTTTAGAGCCTATCCCTCAATTCCAAGACCCCCTTTCCAGAGTACAGGGGAGGGGGAATTGGGAGAGGCATTTTCAATCGAGAACCTTGATTCGCAGGTTCCGCCAACTCACCTGCATCGGCTTGGAATCCTTTTCGACCTGGTGAACCTGAAGCCCGATGAAACCCTCGGGCGTGAGGCTATCCTGCATATTGACGCGAAGCTCGCCGTTGAGGTAAGTCTTGATCGAGGGACCGTTGGCTTCGATGCGAAATTTGTTCCATTCACCCGGCTTGTACAATCGTTTGCCTTGCTCGGTAAACTTCTTGGGGTCACCACCCAGCAGTCCCGGATAGAGCCACGCGCGACGACCCTCGTCGTAAATGCCGGCCAGCCACGCGCGGCTTGGGGTGTTGGGGTCGAACTCGACTTGATAGCCATGCACGCGACCCTTGGGAATCTTCATGGTCTTGCCGTCGCCAAGGTCGACCTCCGTGTCTTTGTCGAACTGTTGCGAGCGAATCTGCACGCCGCTGTTGAGTTCGGAGTCGGCCTTGATTTCATATTCGAGGATGAAGTCGCCGTAATCCTT
>JBGTEU010000574.1:0-2388 GCA_041747595.1 Bythopirellula sp. | reverse complement strand
CAAGATGTGAGAAACCCTCCCCGAGCCCCTCCCAGACTACCGGGAGGGGGAATAAAGGGATTCCACACCTCCACGCCACTGACATGCCCCTTCTGGCTGAAAGCTAACGGCTAACAGCTGACAGCTTTTTTTGTAGAAATTGTGCCACGACTTGTGCTAGGGTGCGTGATAGTGCGTGTACTCACGCCATTTGCCCAGCGCAAATTTGTTCATTGAAAATTCGGAAAAGCTGTTAGCCAGAGGCGAGCCGGGTTGCGTCAGCTCGTGGCATGAAACAAATGCGTTACCGTTGCGCGCTCTCATAATCCATAGTCCACAGTCCCACCGTCCATAGACCCCCTCTGAAACCTTGGCCCCTTGGCAAAATGCTGTCCCCTTCGGGAGAAAACTGCAATTGGCGTTGGCCCCTTCGAGCGAAACCCGAGCATTTTCAACAAAAGCTAGGGCGAAGGCACCAGCAAAGGGTTGGCCGGCTGCGTCCCGCTGCCGCAGAGGTAAAAGTGCGCTGCCAAGTTGACCGTCTTGACCGTCTTGACCAAGTTGACCGTCTTGGACCGCGCAAGAGGAGGCGGCAAATGGACTCACGCAAGATCAAATAACATGATCTCGGCATCGTCGGTGGCTTCTATTGCGAGTCGGATTTCGTCGCTCACCGTGGCGGCGTCGCTGGTTTGGAGCTCCTGCCCGTTGACCGAGACGCTGCCGCGCAAAACTTGCAGCCACGCATGGCGATCGTTGGCAAGTTCGTGCGAAATTTTCGCGCCGCTGTCCAAGCTCGACAAATAAATGCGGGCATCCTGGTGGATCAGCAGCGAGCTCTGCGCCGCATCGGGGGAGGCCACCAACCGCAGTTGATTGTACCGTTCTTCCTCGGCGAACCGCTTTTGCTCGTAGCTCGGCTCGATCCCCTTGCGTTCGGGGAACAGCCAAATCTGATACAAGTGGACCGGTTCGTTGGGCGAGGGATTGAACTCGCTGTGCGTAATGCCGGTGCCGGCGGACATGCGTTGGAATTCACCGGGTCGGAGCACCTCGCCGTTGCCCATGGAATCTTTATGTTCGAGCGCACCTTCCAACACGTAGGTGACAATCTCCATGTTCTCATGGGGATGCGTGCCGAAGCCTTGGCCGGGGGCGACGAAGTCTTCGTTTATCACTCGCAGCGCGCGGAAATGCGTGTGCGCGGGATCGCGGTACGAGCCAAACGAAAACGTGTGGTAAGTGTTGAGCCAGCCATGATCGACGTGTCCCCGATCCGCTGAGCGTCGAATGGTAATCATGTTTAAGTACTCCAGATAACTTTGATGAATATCATCTTACCCAGTTCTTGTATCCCGGAGGAAAGCAGGCTTTATGGCCCGGGCAAGCCTATGTGCGTTTTTACGAAAAAATCTTTGTGTTCGCCTAGAACCTTCATTGCAACCGCCGCGTACTATCAGAGACAGGAAAATATGCCTCTGGTCAATTACTTGAGCCTCGTCCTGCCCATTGGCCGGTGAAGACTTGAGCAAGGAGAGTTATTGCATGAAATTTCTATTGAGTCTACTAAGCACCGCGGCCCTGTTGGCCATGGTTGAGGTTCCTACCTTCGCAGCCAGCGACACGACAGATGCCGCCACGGCGGGTCAAACCGTGATAATCGGTGACGCTGCTCCCGAGTGGAAGGACTTGGAAGGTGTCGACGATCAAGAACATAGCTTGAGCGATTTGGCCGGCGCAAAGGCGGTCGCCGTGGTCTTCACGTGCAACCATTGCCCCGTGGCCCAGGCCTATCAGGATCGGCTGATTGAACTCGCGGCCGATTACAAAAGCAAGGGGGTCGAACTGGTCGCGATCAACGTCAACAACAATGAAGACGACAAACTACCGGCCATGAAAACCCGTGCCACCGAAAAGGGTTTTGAGTTCGCGTATCTCTACGATCCATCGCAAGAAATCGGCCGCGCCTATGGGGCCACCGTCACTCCCCACGCTTTCTTATTGGATGGCGAGCGCAATCTCGTCTACGCCGGCGGCATCGACGATAACATGCAAATCGATAAAGTCGAGAAACATTACCTGCGCGACGCGATCGACACCGTACTTGCAGGCAGCAAACCGGATCCGGAAACGACTAAGCCGATGGGTTGCGGAATACAGTATGAATAAACGTGCGGGGGGCCCTTGGAATTGCCGGGCGACGTTCCTGGCGATCTTAATGAGTACGGCTCTCGGCTGCAGCCCCGCGGAACTTGAGAACGTTGACCACGAGCCACAGGGCCGCGTCGAGACAAATTCCGTCGAGGTCACAATTGTCGACCGCGCCGGATTCGACGCGGCCCTTGTTTCGCTCCGCGGGAAGATCGTATTGGTCGATTGTTGGGCGACATGGTGCTTGCCCTCCTCGAT
>JBGTEU010000573.1:0-4224 GCA_041747595.1 Bythopirellula sp. | reverse complement strand
ATTGCGTGCACGCGAAAACCCGGCCAGTGGTACGCGGCAAGTTGAACGTCGGCCATGATAAATCCGGCACCTATTGCCCCGATGTTGTATTTCCGACAAGTGATCTCGGGGTCGGGCGCGAAATCGAACTGTCCTCCCATCCTGGACTCCCCGTTGTTGCAATAGGTCGCTTAAAAACGACGCTCTGCCCGTTCTCTGCGGCCGCCGTCGGCCCCGCGGGCGATTCTTGCTGTCTCCACGACCCGTCGCACACAACGAGTGCACTGATGGTCCTAGAGCCACGCATAAAACCCTGAACGGGCAACTGGCGACTCTCCTGCTTTTCAGAAAAGTCTATGAGAGCGCGTGGCTCCCGCTCCGTATATGAGGGTTAATGATGAGCGTTACCGGCGCCATTTGTCAACTCGTTACGGGACTTTCGGCCGTTGCACATGAGGACATTGCCACGTCCGAATTGACCCGCTACGCATTCGGGGATCTGAGGCAAGCCACGCCTCGATTAGGCGACAACTTTGCAGCATTTTTGCCGCGGGGGAGAGTCAGGTGAGAATGTTCACGGCCGCAAATCCGAGAAAGGTACCCATGGCAGCACCCAGAGAACCTGCGACGACAGCCGGAACGACCAGGTCGTCTCGGCCCAGGAGTTCCGCTAACGCTGCCGCCGAGACTGGCCCTCCAATGCAAGCTTGAGACCCGACAGCAAGCGTACATATGTCGATCTTAAAAACTCTGCCGACAGCGAACAAGAGGACTGCGTGGATCACGAGAATCGTAGAGATTGTAAAGGCCAATGACGACGCAATTCCGCCAGTATCAACGACCGCGCGAAAATCAGTATGAGCTCCCACCAAGATCAGAAACAAAATGACCAGGAAATCCGCTATGGGCTTAGATCCTGCGAAGCACCTGAACCGGTCACTTTGAGCGAGGATCAGTGCGAACATAGTCACTAACAGAATCGTTGGAGGTGTGAATCCGAATCGTGACACCAGATTACTGAGCCACTCGCTCAGCCACAGTGACAATATTCCAACTGCCGCCAAAGCACTGAGCCCACCAAGGGTGAGTGGCGGTACCAGATGTCGTCCCGTTCGTGAAACCAGAGTTGTATTCGGCGTGGCCAATCGAGATTTCACCAGTCTCGGCAACAATGCAGTCACACCAATCCATCCAGCTATGAAAAGGTTGTCGACGGCCAGCACTGTAAAAAAAACTTTAGCGTTGTCGATGACGTTATAATGAATACCCAAGGCATTGAAGTTGGCGCTGCCTCCGATATGCCCTGCAATAAGCATTCCGAGAACGTGGCTGGGCTCCACTTCTGCCTCAATTTCATTGAGAAACAACTCATATCCTGACCACGCGCCTATCAACACTCCCGGAACAGACAAGGCGAATGCAATGAGCATATTCGGTCCAGCATATTGAAGATCGCGAAGTCTGACCTGTAGCGTTAGATAGAAGATCGACAGCGGGGCGACGAAACCGAGCGTATTACGATAGAGCGCTGTTGATGATTCTGGTGAAGGCAATAGCCCGGTGTGGGCAAACAGCGCCCCGGCGATAATTGCTACAAGAGCACCCCCGAGATATCTAAACCCGGTGTTCCGCGTTAACCACTCAACCGCAAACACCAACGCACAGAGGACACCTGCAAAGTATGCTGCCAACACCGGTTAGTTTCCTCCCGCAGACAGCTATAGCAGGCGAGCGCAGGATTCGCGAACGACGAGCTCAGTAGGTATAAATTGCTGGGATACACCGTTGTCGCTGTCTCCGTGGATGCGGCGTAGCAGCAACTCCGCCGCCAACTGGCCAGCTCGATGGATATCTCGGCTGATGACAGTTATTGCGGGATTCATTAACGCGGCAATATCAACTTCATCACAAGAGATTAGCGACACGTCGTGCGGGATTGATATCCGATACCGACGAACTGCTCGGAGGATCCCTGCCAATATCTGATTGCCGCCAGCGATGATAGCGGTTGGCCTTGTCTCGCCGCCGAAGAGCTTGCACGCTTCGTCATAGCCGAAAAGACTATTCAACCGCCCCTGAATTATCCTCGATTCAGCAACTTGTTTGCCGATCTCTGTAAAAGCATCACGATAGCCTAGCGCCCGTTCCCGGCCCGGCCGGATCGAATCATCACCGGTTATCAGCGCAATATCTTCGTGGCCCAGATCGAACAGGTAGCGAAGGGCCTTTTTCATACCGTTGGCGTGGTCGTCGCAAACACTATCTGCGATTATGTTCAGCTCACGGTCCAGCAGGACAACGGGAATTCCTACGTTCTGTAGAACCGACTTGATCCCTTCGTCTCTTTCGTTAGATACGGCGATGGCTAATCCATCCACACGCCGTTGCTTTAGCGACTCAACTATTACACGCTCTCTACGTAGGTCGTTATCGGTATTGGCTATCAGTAACGAATAATCCCTTTCCGACAAATAGTTGTCCAGCCCTTTCGCTATGCCGGAGAAAAGTGGATTGGATATGTCGTTTACCACGAGGCCCACGGCCCGAGTCGATCTTGTACGCATGCTTTGCGCAACCGCGTTCGGCGTATATCCTAACGCCTGGATCGCGGCATTGACTGACTCCAGCACGCGACTGCTTACAGACTTGCCATTCAGAACACGGGATACTGTACCAATGGATACACTGGCTAGAATCGCCACATCGCGAATCGTTGCTCGTCTTCCTGTCGCTGTAGTAGCCATCTAACGCATCAGAATGCCACCATTGACGTCCAAAACGTGACCCGTAATTGAGCCAGCTTCCTCGCTACATAAATACAAAGCAGCAGCAGCGATTTCGGATGTCTTCGTGGCTCGTCCAATAGGTATCTGGCTCAACACCGCATCTATGCGGTCGTGAGAAAGGGTCTTTTTGATCATGTCCGTCATCACAATGCCGGGTGCGATTGCGTTAGCCGTGATCCCGTATTTTGCATAAGTCCGCGCGAAGGACCGAGTCATGGTCTCAATCCCGCCCTTTGATATCGCAGATATTGCGCAGTCTTCAGCGCCACCGGTTTGACTGGCTTGGCTGCTTAAATTGATTATGCGACCCAAGGCGTTCTTTGTCATTTCCTCGGCGCAAAGCTTGCTCAGGAAGTAGGACGCCTTAAGATTGACGTCGATTTGCCAGTCCCAGTCTGTTACTTCCGAATCTTTAATGCCTTGCCTGGTAATGCAGCCTGCGTTGTTTACCAGAACATTTATGCGGCCGCATGTCTCGAGGCTGAAATCCGTAATCTTCGTCCAGCTACGTGGGTCAGCAAGATCCGTAGCGATTGGAAATAGACTGTGAGACGCGATATCTTTTTCAAAGTTCTTTTCGATTTCCTCTGTAGCAAGATCCACGGCAACGACTGTCATTCCTTTTCGTAAAAAAGCATGGACGATGGCCGCTCCTATTCCACCAGCAGCACCCGTAACTATGCTGACCAGGTGGCCCTCATCTGACATCAGATGTTACCAACTGTGGCATTCATGCAAATTGCATGCTCCGCGCCGCGTCCACAACGGTATCGACGGACGGCAATGCAGCATCTTCCAAGCCGGGACTGTACGGCATTGGCCAGTCGGGTAACGTTATACGAACGGGTGGCTTCTCCAGGTAATCGAAGGCTGCACCGATTGCCTGAGCCACCACATCACCGCTCCATCCGCCGACCGGGTGCGATTCTTCCACAGTGATCAAGCTGCCGGTCTTCTGTAGGCTTCCAATAATTGGTTGCATCCGCAATGGTCTAAGAACACGCAAATTGATGACTTCGGCGCTAATGCCTTCTTCACCAAGCCTGTCAGCCGCCTCTAAGCTTCGTTTGACCATCGCCAAGGATGCGACGATGGTAACGTCGCTTCCTTCACGGGCAACTGTCGGCCCGATAAAGACACTGGACGGAGATACCGTATCAGGAACATCCCCTTTCATTGCCATTAGCGCCTTATGCTCGAGCACGATAACTGGATCGACGTCATCGATTGCCGCTGTCAGTAACTCGTATGCGTCGGCAGCCGTGGCTGGACAGTATACTTTCAAACCAGGATGTTGATACATCCAGCTTTCGCCAGTTTGTGAATGCTGTGCACCAAACCTCACGCCACCGCCTCCCATCGCACGAATCACGAGTGGCACCTCAACTCTGCCTCCACACATAAAACGATGCTTTGCGATACCGTTCACGATCTGATCGAAGCACACACCCATGAAATC